>CANQDH010000020.1 GCA_947591565.1 uncultured Bacilli bacterium
GAAAATATAGTTGCCGAAATGCTTACTAAAGCGGGATTTGATTTATTCTTCTATAGAGATGAACAAAATAAAATTGAAATAGACTTTATCATAAGAGATGAACAAAACATAATTCCCGTAGAAGTTAAAGCATCAGATAATGCAACTTATTCATTAAATAAATTAATAGAAGAAAAGCAATATAAAAATATTAAATATGGTATAAAACTATGTAATAAAAATATAGGATTTAATGGTAAGTTCTATACGTTTCCATATTTTATGACCTTTTTCTTAAAAAGATTTTTGAATGAAAAAGATGAAAAATAATTAACACAAAAACCAGATATGACATACCTGGTTTTATTGAACTTTATTTTAATACCCAAAAACTATTATTTATTAGCAACATATGGCTCAAAATCAATCGTTTTCATTTCTTTATTTGCATTTTTAACAACAATTTCTATTTTATCTCCAAGGCGATATATTTTTTTCGTTCTTACCCCTTTTAAAGAAAAGGAATTTTCATCAAAAACATATTCATCATCTTTTAAATCTTCTATTTTTATTAATCCTTCAATTAAATTAGGAAGTTCAACAAAAACACCAAAACTTAAAACACTACTTATGACACCTTCATATCTTTCACCTATATGCTTCATCATATATTCAGCCTTCTTCATATCATCGACTTCCCTTTCACAAGAAGCTGCATCTTGTTCTTTTTTAGATGCATGTTCAGTTAAAGGAATAAGTTTATTATCCCAAAAAGTAATTGTGTTATTATCAAACTCATGTTTAAATAAATATTTTCTAAGTAAACGATGAACAGTTGTATCAGGATATCTTCTAATAGGTGATGTAAAATGGGTATAGCATTTACTTGCAAGACCATAGTGTCCTATATTGTTTTTATCATATACAGCCTTTTGCATACTTCGAAGAAGAAGAGATGATAAGATATGAAACTGTGGTTTATCTTTTAACTGATTTAATAAATTTTGAATAGATTTCGGACTTACATCTTTCATTTGGCCATTTACATGATATCCAAGTAAACTTATATATTTAATAAAATTATTGATTTTTTCTTCACTTGGTTCACCATGAATACGATAAACAAAAGGTAATTCCATATAATAGATGCAAGTTGCAACTGTTTCATTAGCGGCAATCATGAAATCTTCAATAAGCCTTTCACCTACGCCTCTTTCACGTACAACAACATCAGTTGCTTCCCCTTTTTCATTAACAATTATTTTAGCCTCATCTATATCAAAATCAATATAACCTCTCTTAATCTTACTTGCTCTTAAAATATCTGCAAGTTCTTTCATTAATGTAAGTGATGCTGTAAAAGGTTCATATCCTTCTTCAATAATATTTTCTTCTAAAAATTTATTAACTTTTTTATAAGTCATTTGTTTTCTTGATTTGATAACGCTTTCAAAAATATCATATTTAACAGTTTCCCCTTTATGATTTATTTCCATAACACAACTAAGCGCTAATCTATCGACATTTGGGTTTAAAGAACATATACCATTTGATAACTTATGAGGAAGCATAGGTATAACTCTATCAGCTAAATAAACACTTGTTCCCCTATCATAAGCTTCTTCATCTAATTTGGATCCTTCTTTAACATAATAACTGACATCAGCTATATGAACCCCTAATAAATAATTACCATTGTCAAGTTTTTTTATCGAAATAGCGTCATCGATATCTTTTGTATCATCGCCATCAATCGTAAATATTTCTTCATTTCGTAAATCTCTTCTACCCTCATATTCATGGGCAAGGACTTCATCTGGAAGAAGACTAGCTTCTTTCATGACATCATCACTAAAAGTATCATTAATACCATATTTACTTACAATAGACAAAATATCGACACCTGGATCGTTTTTATGTCCAAGAATTTTAATAACTTCACCATTATATAAATTATCTTTAATTCTACTTGTGATTTTAACTAAAACTTTATGTCCCTCCATAGCCCCCATAGTCTTTTTTTTATTTATTTCAATTTTAATATTAAGTTTATTTTCATCACTTTTTATATAAGCTTTTCCTCTATCATTATAAAATTCACCAACAACCGTTTTTAAATTACGATTGACAACTTTAACAATTCTACCTTCTAATTCAAAGCCTTTTTTGGATGTGATTTCGACAATAACCTGATCTGAATGAATAGCCCCGTTCATATTACTTGAAGATATGTAGACATCTTCATCACCATCGATATCAACAAAGCCAAAGCCTTTTTTATTACCAATAAGTGTTCCGACTTTTAAATGACTATTATTAAATAACATATATTTATTTTTATTACTGCGATATATGGTAAGTTCATCTTCCATTTTATTTAAAGTTTTCATAAGTTCTTTTAAACCATCAACATCATTAATGTTTAATAAATGTTCAAGTTCTTCTACAGAATAAGCTCTATTTTCACGCTTTAAAATTTCGATAATATTAGTTTCCATATATTACACCTCTTATATTATTATAAATTAAATGTCTATAAAATAACATAATATTTGTAAATAATTTATCATTTTAACATTTACTTGACACTTAAGTTTTCGAAAAAAAACTTGTATTCATTTGGTACTTCATATATAATCATTTTAGTGGTGATATCATGTATTCTATAGGTAAAATATACAAAAATGAAATAGTCATTCAAAAATCACGTTTTATTTGTTTACTCATCCCTATAAATAACCCAGATATTAAAGATATGTTGTTAGAAATGAAAAAGCAATATAAAGATGCAACACATTACTGTTACGCCTTTATAACCAAAGGAAAGGAAAAATATAGTGATGATGGTGAACCAAGTGGAACTGCAGGTAATCCTATTTTAAATGTACTAAAGAAAAGACAATTAGAAGATGTGTTAGCTGTTGTTATAAGATATTTTGGAGGTATTAAATTAGGAGCAGGCGGGCTTATTAGGGCCTATACAAAAGCGGTTACCGATTGTCTATCAATTAGTAATCTTATCATAAAAGAAGAAATGATAAATCTTGAAATTATATGTTCTTATGATAAAGTTAATCTTCTTTTTAAAGTAATAGATGATATATATATTAAAAGTAAACAATTCCGTGACCATATAGAACTTACGGTATGTATGCCTTTTTCGCAATATACATTAATTAAAAAGCAATTAAAAGATATATGTCTATCGGTAACTGAAAAAAGAATCATTTAGATTCTTTTAATTTTCATCTTTATATAAGGTGGTACATCTTTTTCATCAAATAAAAGATTATTTAAAAAGGTTTCAACATTATTTTTATTACTACCCTTTTTATCTACGAACATCCCTTTTAAATTAAAAACATTCGTTGTTATATAAAATTTACCATCTTTTGTTTCAATACCTTTATCTTTATTGTCATCATATAGATGATATAATTTAAAAACTTTATCACTATTACTTTCAATACTAAAAATATCATCAAAACAATATAATTTAAAATCACCTGATATAGTTGGTATAATAGGATCCATATTATAATGGTTTTCTATTCCATACTTAGCTATATCAATATATTTTTCTTTATCTTTTAAAATTAATTTTTTAAAATAATCATCGATACCTAAAGGATTTAAAAAGGATAATTGATTATTTTCAAAAATTAACATGACATGATTATCAACATCATGATATCTTATTTGTTGCTTATCATAAAATTTAAGCCACATAATAATCGATTTCTTTTCTGCATCATTAATATTACGATACAAAACAATATTTGATAAATAATAAAGACTTCTCTTTATTTGTGTTAAAGAATCATTTAAATCTCTATTTTTTTCAAGTCTTCTTTCTTGTTCAGCTAGTAAAATACTTCGAGCAGAAATTAACTTTTTTTTATCATACTGACAATCATCATTCATTAATATACTCTTAATTGTTTGTTTAAGATCATTCATCATGAAACTCATAAGTTATAGATTTATCTATAACTACTCCTTTCTATTTAAACATTAAATCTAAAGTAACATATATCGCCATCTTGCATTAAATAATCTTTTCCTTCAAGACGCATTTTACCTGCTTCTTTAACATTTTTTTCACTACCATATTTTTCTAAATCGGTATAACTCATAATTTCAGTGCGAATAAAGCCTTTCTCAAAATCACTATGAATCAAACCTGCACAAGCTGGGGCCTTCATACCACGAGTAAAGGTCCATGCTCTAACTTCATCAGGACCAGCTGTAAAATATGTTTCAAGTCCAAGTAAGGCATAACTACTTTTAATAAGTTTCGATAATCCACTTTCAGGAATTCCTAAATCACTTAGAAAAGTTTCTTTTTCTTCATCATTTAAATCACAAAGTTCAGACTCAAGTTTAGCTGATATAACAACCACATTTGATTCTTCCTTCTTAGCATATTCTTTTAAAGATTTAACATATTTATTATCATCCTTAACTAAGTCTTCATCAGATATATTTGCAACATAAATAACAGGTTTAGCAGTTAAAAAACTAAAGTTCTTAATCAATTTTGTTTCATCTTCATCTAAATCTAAAGTTCTAATTGTTTTATTTTGTTTAAGATGATTATCAATTTTATTTAAAATACTTGCTTCTTTTTGGGCTTCTTTATCCTTAGACATAGCAGCCTTTTTACCTATTTTATTTATGCGATTTTGAACAACTTCCATATCAGCTAAAATTAATTCGAGATTAATTGTTTCGATATCTCTAACAGGATCAACCATCCCATCAACATGAGTTACATTCGCATCATCAAAACATCTTACTACATGTATAATGGCATCAACATCTCTAATATGTGATAAGAATTTGTTACCAAGGCCTTCACCTGTACTTGCACCTTTAACAAGACCAGCAATATCTGTAAATTCAAAAGTTGTAGGTACTAAACTTTTAGGTTTATATAGGTTATTTAAAAAATTAAGTCTTTGATCGGGAACAATAACCGTTCCAACATTTGGTTCAATCGTTGCAAATGGATAATTAGCTGCCAATATATGTTGCTTGGTAATAGCGTTAAATAGCGTCGATTTACCAACATTAGGTAAACCTACAATACCTGCTGTTAAACTCATAAAACTTCTCTCCTTTGTCCATATTATATACTAATTATTGTTTTATTTCAAATGTTGTACCATTTCGGCCATCATTTAAAATAATATTTTTTTCAAGTAGTTCATTTCTTATTTGGTCAGCTAAAGCATAATTTTTATTTTCTTTAGCTTTTTTTCTTTTTTCAATCATTTCAAGTATATATTTTTCTAAACTTGTATCAACTTTCTTTTCAGCAAGTAAATCAAGTGATAAAACTGTATCAAAATCTTTAACAAGTTCAATTTTATTTTTATTAGATAGTTTTTCATCTTTTAAAACATCATATAAAATCGTTAAACAATTAGATGTGTTTAAATCATTATTTAAACTTTTCTTAAATTTTTCTTTATAAATATTTGTTAGTTCAATATTAATATCATTATTTGATATATTTTCTTTAATGTTTTTGATTTTATTTAATAATTTTTCATATGTTTTTTTAGTTAAATCCATCGTTTCATAACTAAAAACTAACTGATTACGATAATGTGATTGCAAGCAAAAGAGACGATATACTAAACTAGTATAACCCTTTTCTTCTAATAAGGATAATGTTAAAAATTCACCATTTGATTTACTCATTTTACCATTTTTATCGTTTAAATGTTCACCATGCATCCATATATTACACCACTTATGTCCTAAATAACTTTCAGACTGGGCTATTTCATTAGTATGGTGCGGAAAAATATTATCAACACCGCCACAATGTATATCTAAATATTCACCTAAGTATTTAATGGAAATACCAGAACATTCAATATGCCATCCTGGATAACCAGTACCCCAAGGGCTATCCCATTTCATAGCTTGGTTTTCAAATTTCGAACTAACAAACCATAAACCAAAATCAAAAGGATTTCTCTTATATGTATCAAAGGTTACAGTATCTCTTACACCTACCATAAGTTCTTCTTGATTTTTACCTGATAATTCATAATAATTAGAAACTTTTGACACATCAAAATAGACATTACCATTTGATATATAGGCATATCCCGTATCTAATAATTTTTGAATCATTTGAATGTACATATCAATATTTTCAGATGCTGGTACGAGGATTTCAGGTTTTTCTATATTTAGCTTTGCCATATCGCTAAGAAAGGCTTTGGTATAAAAGTCAGCTACTTCATAAACGGTTTTATGTTCCCTACTAGCGCCTTTTAACATTTTGTCTTCACCTGTATCGGCATCACTAGTCATATGACCTACATCTGTAATATTCATAACTCTTTTAACTTTATAACCACAAAAGCGTAAAGCTTTAACTAGTATATCTTCAAAAATATAAGTTCTTAAATTACCTATATGGGCATAATGATAAACAGTAGGACCACATGTATATATTTTAACTTCTTCTTTATTATGTGGTTTTAATTCTTCTTGTTTTTTTGTCAAAGTATTATATAAAAACATAATCATCGCCTCGTTACTATTATATCATATAAACAAAAAAGGAGAAATATATCTCCTCTAATTATTTTGTTAAAGTTTTTGGTGAGCTAATTCCAAGTGTATTGCAGTAGTCATTAAAGACATTCATAATATTTGCACAATCAAATAATTGGTTATTTAAAATTTTAAGTGATTGTTTATCTGTAATTTTTTCTTCATTTACTTGATCATAATACTTAGCAGCTTCTACAATAACTTGTGCACCATAATATAATGAATAATCGGCACCAACACCAATTTGTTCTTCATTTACTTTGTAAATACTCTTACTAAAATCATAACCTTGTGGTATAAATTCACCAGCTGAATAGAAAGCAGCTAAATCTTGGAAATTCTTACGATTTTCTTCTATGGAAGCATCAACGAAATCTATTGTTTGTTTTCTCATAGTTTGAGCAACTTCTTTATCTCTTGGATTAGCCATCATAATAGATAAATCCATAATATTGGTATTTCCACTTAATATTTTATTAATAGTATCAGCAAAATACATTCCATAAAATTCTTGTGATTCCTCAATATTTGTATGAATATTATCAGTAATCATACCTTTTTCAATTAATTCATTAGTTGTTTCAGCACTAATATAATCAATATTAGCTAAATAAACAGTTGTATAAAGTGTTCTAGCATCTAAAGGTGCGTATTGATAATTTTCATGAGATAAAATAGCAACCTCATTGACATGATTATTAAGATCAGTACTTAATTTCGTAATATCTTCAACACTAAGGTCAGTTACAAGTTCTGGCATATCGTAACTATTATCTTCTGATGCACTTGAACTTGAATTTGTCACCTCAGTAGGATTTGAATTATCATAAGATACTGAACTTGATGATGAATTCATAGAACTCAATTGGTCATTAGAAGACGATGTAGTTGTTTTTACGTCTCCTGCACATCCACCACAAACGCAGCTTCCTAAAGCAATAGTTCCTCCAGCTAAAACAAGTCCTGCTCCAGCATAAACAACAATTTTCTTAATGATGTTTCCTTTCGCTTTTTTTCCTGTAGTTGCATTTGTATTTGTATTTACATTATTCATTTTTCTTGCCATATAAATTCCCCCTTTTCAAGATTGACACATATATTATCACTAACTTTTATGTTTGTCAAGCATTTTTTGAAAATTTTTTCAATTTATTTAATTTATATGTTTTGCCTTTAAAAATATACCTTTTTTCAAAAGTTCATAAAATAATAGATAAAAATTATTATAATCTTTTTATATTTATGATATAATATAGTAGCTACGAGGTGAAATTAAAAAATGCCTAAAATAGACAATATATATAATGATAAAGATTATCATATGATTGTTAATCATATTTTAAATAATAAAGAATTTAATAAATTAAAAGCAATAGAGCATCATGGTCTTACAAGATATGAACATTCACTTAAAGTATCTTATTATTCTTATAAAATTGCTAAAGCCTTAAAACTTGATTATCAAGAAGTTGCTAGAGGGGGCTTACTTCACGATTTTTTCCTAAGTGATGAAAATCGTTCTTTAAAAGAAAGGTTTATATCAACATTTGTGCATCCTAAAAAAGCCTTGAAAAAAGCTCAAGAAGTATTTGAAATAACAAACAAAGAAGCAGATATTATAAAAGGTCATATGTTTCCAATTAATATAACCGTTCCTAGGTATTTTGAAAGCTGGGTTGTTAATATTGTTGATAAAGTTGTTGCTGTAAATGAATTTAGTCATAAATTAAGTAAACAATTAAAATATGCATCTAATTTATATATACTATTTCTAATCAATTTTTTTAGTAATTTATAATTTTCATTGACAACCACTATTAAGTAATTTTATAATATATGAAAAGTTTTTCTTTTCTGTCCTCATAGCTCAGTTGGATAGAGCAATCCCCTCCTAAGGGATAGGTCGGAGGTTCAACTCCTCTTGGGGACGCCATATAAATAATTAAAAGTCTTGTTAAGACTTTTTTTCATGGAAAAATGTTTAAATATATCTATAAATTATCTATAGTTAATATTTCACTTGTTGTTTGAAAATTGGCCTTTTCATATAATCGTTTAGCTTTAATATTACGACTCCATACCTTTACTTCCATTTTATGAGCCTGTTTTAAAGTAGCCCATTTCTTAGTTTACATAAAAGGAAAACAAAAAGTGTAAAAAACTTTGTGTAAAGTCACCAATCCATGGTTAATAAAGATATTTGAGAGTGATTATATCAGTCTCTTTTTTATATACTTTTTAAACTACAACAACTCCTATATCTAATTCATTAATAAATGCTAATAATAAATCTAATATCTTTTCTATGCTAATATTGTTTGCATATTTATATTTAGTACTATAAGTCTGCCATTGTTTTTTAATTTTTTCACTTTCTTTGATTAAGTGAATTATTTGCTTGTAGTCATTTAAATATTCGAATGAGTCTCTCTTAGTAAAAGTATTTTCTATTGCTTGTTTTAGAATATTTATATCGATTTCATTTTTTAAATTATTTATAAAGAAATATACATCATAAAAGTCTTTCATTCTACTATTAAACTTACCACGCTTTAATATTGTTTCCATTTTTTCAGAAAGTATTGTTTCGATATTGTAGCTATTTATTAAGATTGTTTTATCCTCAAATAGTAATGGATAATTATATTTTAGTTCTCTAGGTGTCACTTTATCTCCAGTTGATATATCAATTTCTAAATTTATCTTTAAATTATCTTTTCTACCAACTATATGATATTTATTGCCACCATACTCATCTTCCTCTCTAATATCAGTTACATCAACTACATCAAATTTTACACCATCATTTAAATTTATAGATAGTATTTGATTTAGTACACTTACCATTTTTTCTTTTGATACATCAATACCAGTAATAGTAGTATCCATATCTTTAGTAGTTCTATTATCAATACCAAACATAGCTGAAAGTAATAGACCACCCTTTAATATAAAATTATCTCGATATTCTGAAACAGATATTCTTTCAAGTATTCTCTCAAACATGTATCTTTGTAATATTTCATAGTGATTTAAATTATGATTCTTTTCGATAATTTTTGCTTTTTCTTTTATATCTATACTGCTTACCATTTCATCATAACCTCCACTATTGTATTAACCTTGTCATATATATTAAATATTTTTGCATATTCAAGTAATAAATCAATATTCTTTTCTTTACTATGCCAATAATAATTTAATATTCTATTTTGAAGTTCTAAATCGAATTCATTTTCACTTCGTAACATATCACATATACATCTTTCTGCATTATACACTTTAACAGGATTACCTAGTGGACTAACTGCTTCAATAATACCAATACTATAATAATTATCAGATACTCTGTGTAGATTGTAATTTCCTCTAACCCTTTTATCTCTTGGGACTGTAATATCTATTTCACTAGGAGTCCTATTAGTCAAATTTAAAATATAAAATGCTGTGTTATATGAAAATACAACAGATGGATATTTCCTTTGTAAAATATAATATTCATCTATGAAATTATTAGTATCCATATATAAACCATGGCTAACTTTTTCAATAACTCCTTTATCAATGAAATTTTGTATTAAAGGTTTACTTATACCAATATTTAAAAAATCTGATGTAGTAATATATCCGTAGTTATTTTTTAAAAATTCTTTTAATTTTTCCTCATTACTCATATTATCACCCATTTACTTTTGTACCTACATTATAGCATTTTGTGGAACAAAAGTAAAGTATTTGTTTTTAATTTTTCATTTACAATTATACAAACTATAAAAGTCAAAGTTTACAATCTAGTGTTAATGTCGCAGTTATTTACAAATTTTATAAATATAGCTAATTGAAACTTATTAATTTTTATAAAATATTTATACAAAAAAAGCAAGCTAGACGCATCCAACTTGCTTAGATGGGATCCGAAGATACACCATCGCCATTCACATTATTTTTTTACATAGGAATTATTAGCATAATACAAACTTCTATGACTTATAGCTTCATTTGCCTCTAAACGTACTTTTATTTCACTATCAAGTTTTTTCATATTTCTTGCATAATCAACTCTTGATATTATGTGTAAAACATAAGAATCAACCATAGATAAATTTTCATAATTATCTGCTTTTTGCTCTTCATCTACTTTTTTTCTTAATTCTTCACTTGAAATTTGACTAAAATATTGTATTTTTTCTTTAGCATATTTTAGTTCGTTTTGAGATAACTTGCTTAACATCAATTCATCTATCAATTGATTTAACATAAAATCATGAACTTTCATATATTCATCTTTAGAAATTTTATTTGTACCATATATTTTAAATAATTCTAACATTTGAGCCTGGCTTTTGTATGCTCTTATCTCATCTAATTCTTCCAAACTAAGCTCTCCTGCTGTTTTAGAATTTAACTCCTGTATTCTTGTTTTTTGAAATTCTGGCACATATGACAACCATTTTATCCATTCTATATATGGATCAACATTTCCAGTAACTTCTCCATGAATTATTTTTGCTCCACTATTAGCTAGCATATTAGCCATTATTCTATTAAAACTCATATAATATCTCCTTTTTTCATTTATATTCTTCAAAATTAAATTAAATTTGTTTTTCGTCATATATTAATATATTTTAAAACTCGAACTAATTAAATTCGAGTTTTCTATCAATCATGGTGCAGGTGAAGGGACTTGAACCCCCATGCCGTAAGGCACTAGATCCTAAGTCTAGCGCGTCTGCCAATTTCGC
>CANQDH010000021.1 GCA_947591565.1 uncultured Bacilli bacterium
GAATTTGGAACACCAGGTATAATACAAACTAAATCAACATTTTTTATTGTTTCAAAATCTATCATAGTACTTTCTTTAGCTGAACTATATTGTTTACCCCAGTTTTCTCTTTCATGAGCTAAAAAATATTCACAATTTATTTTCTTTAATTCATTAGTTAATTTTACAAAGAAATCTTTATATTCTTTCTTCACTTCATAATTTTCATTACATAATTGAGAATATGGCATTGCCAAAAATACTTTCATACGAATTACCCCCTATTCATAAAATTCATCTGGAAATTCTCTGAAATTTTTGTTTTTTCTAGACATTTTTGAACATACATTACAATCATATTTTTTATAATCTTTTAAAAATTGCAATATTATTTTAGTTGTTCTTTCTCTGCAATGCTTTATATCTTCTACATAAGCATTTGCCTTTTTATTATCTTCAAGTTTATTTATATATTCAGCTCTACCACTAGGATCATCAATTTGAACAGCAACACCTGCATAACATATTTGGTTTAATCTTGCACATGTTGCTTCTGGATCACAAGTTTGTCCAACTATATCCCAACCCATTTTATTATAAAAATTCAATTCTGCTTTTGTTTCAATTCTAGGATAACCATAAAACGATACATAAATAGCATTTTCTTTAACTGGAAAATCCATCTTTCTACTTGCATCACACAACTGCTTAGTTAAAGTGCTACAAAATGGATTATACATCTCTGCATTATGAAATGATTCATTTTGATTCCAATTAATATTATAATTTCCAACTCCTACTAAATCACCTAAAACATAAACACTACCTTGTGGCATATTTGGATGAATACCCCCTACTACAAAAGTACCAATCAATTTATTTACCCCTACATTTTTGACTGCTTCAATAGTTTGTTGAAAATTAATTTGGTTAGATGGTACTTTTTCACCATTAAATCTACCGTATATAATTAATACTGGAATATCATATATTTTCCCTATATAACATCTATGAACTGGACCAAATGAAGTATTAATAGAAACTCTTTTTAGTTTAAATTTTTTTATCGTTTCATCACTTCTTAATATGATAGCAACTTCTGGTTTAAAATTTTCTAACATACCAAATCCCTCCTTAATTTTTAAAGAACATAGTTGGTAAATATCCATCATGAACTGATACTCTTTCCTTTTTCAAAATTTTAAATTGTTCCTTATTAATATCATCATTATTATCAAAAGGACAATATGGATCTCTCTCTTCTAATGTACCATACCATAATATTCTTCTATCATATACTCCACCTTTACATTGATTTTCTATTTCACAATTTTTGCATTTTTCTGGTATTGGGGCATCAATAAAATCATCAAATTTTATCTTGGATAAAATATTTTCTTGCTTTATATTGTAATCTTTTCTATAATTTTCTGTAATTAAATAAGTAGATGGGCAAATACTACCATCTGGTAAGATTCTTATACTATCAATTCCAGTATTTTCTTTAATTTCTAGACCTTTTGTATATATATTTCCAAATAAACTATCACTTAATGCAATTACTTTATAATTTTTATAAATATATTCAATAGTTTCAATTATTGTATTATAGCTTGAAATAAATTTTTTATTTATTTCTTCTTTTTCACTAACCGGTCTATATATATTCAGTCTAACTAATGCATCATATTTTTTTGCAATAGCAAACAAGCCATCAATATTTTCTTTTGTCATAGTTTCTTCAAAACCGACAAATACTATTGTAGCTTTCTTATTATCATTTTTTAACATACTTAAAGTATTTATTGCCCATTCGTAGGCTTTTGGTTGTCCTCTAAAATAATTATGTTTTTCTGGTATTGCAAAATCTAATGAAACATCTATTTCATCAATACTTGCTTTATATATATCATAAAATTTAGGGTTATTTTTTACTTTTTCGTAAATATAACCATTGGTTGTTAAAGATTGAGTAATATTAGGATAATTTTTTCTAACATAATAAATAAATTCAAAGAAATCATCACATAATACATTTTCACCTGTACCATAATTAATCGAATCAATATATTCATGATTTTGATCTACAAAATTAAGCCAATCATTAATAGTAATATCCTTAGTATTTTGTCTTGTTTCTTTACTATAACAAAATTTACAATTCATATTACAAAAACTAGTAATTCCCCAACCAACATTAAATTTTCTCATATATATCCCTCAAATATGAGTATATAAAAAAAGACTCTATAAATCAATTAAATATTGATTATAATACCCATAAAATTTTTTTATAGCCTTATTTTGCTCATAAATCGAAGAAATTCTTGGGCTGTTGTTGAAAGTAGTTTATCCTTATAAACTAAGAAAATATCAAATTTTGGAAATTCACAATTTATATCTATTTTTCTTAAAGAAGGATACTTTCCTATTGTCTTTTCAAACAAAAACCCTACTCCTAATTCTTGATCTACCATTTCTGCAATCATATCACTTGTTGCAATTTCAAAACTAGGCTCAAAAGCGACATTATATCTATTAAAAATTGAAATTAAACTTTTTGTGCTACTAGAAGATTTTAATGGTACTATTAATGGATATTTTTCTATTTCACTAAGTTCAACTTTTCTACCTAATAATTCTGTGGTTTTATAGTTGCAAGCTAAAGCACACTTTTCTTTTGTAATTTTTTTTATTATAAAATTATTAGTTGTTTCTTCTAATGGGGAACAATCAATTAAAATATCTAATTCTTTCAAATTTAACAATCTAAATAATTCTTTTGTAGTTTTACAAATAACTTTAATCTTTATATTTGGATAATCACTATTAAATTTTTTAATAATATCAGTAAGTAGAAAGACACCTATATGAGATGGGATACCAATAGTTATTTGCCCTGTTTTTAAATTAATTAAATCATTAATTTTCATTTCACCATTCTTTAAACTATTAAGTGCTTCTTCAACATAAGGTAATAATTCTTCTGCTTCTGGTGTCATAATTAAATTGTTACCTCTTTCAAAAAGACTAATACCTAATTCATCTTCTAATTTTTTTATATTATAACTAACACTTGGCTGTGTTAATCCTAAAACTTCTGCAGTCTTTGAAAAGCTACCATTTTGACATACCAAATAAAATAATTTATATAATGATAAATCAACTAAAAATTCGTTATCATCCAAAATAATCACCTCTAATTCATACCTTTATATTATAACATAATATTTCAAACATAAGAAAATTATGTTATGATTAATGTGTCAAATACAAATAAATATGTTATAAAAAGTGTGTTTAATCCTTTTAGTAACCACTCCATTGAGGTTTAAACTCACACACTTGTTAATTTTTATTATATAACAAGTTCATAGTATTTGATATCATGGACTTTTTATTTTTTAGGTACTATTTAGGTACTAAAATTCTATTATAAATTGGAAAATAAACACGGAGAAAAATTCTTAAAAAATAAGATTTTTAATTCTCCATTTATGTCATCCATATCCTGTTGAAAATAGCACAAATATTCATTATTAAATAAAAAGGACTTGAAATAAAGTCTAATTTTGTAAAAATTCTAAACAATAATTATAAAATTTCTCGTGACTCGATGAAAAAACTCCATCTGATATTAATTTATTAATTACTTCACGAGATGCCCACATAACTTTTTCAACTTCTTCATCCTGTATTTTTATATCTTCTATATTTATATTTTTTTTCAAATAATATAAATCTACAAAATCATCTTCCGTTTGAATAGTTTTAAATAGAGTTAACTCATTTTGCCTAATTTTTATGCCTAATTCCTCTTCGATTTCCGTAACAATTCCTTCTAGACTACTTTGTCCAGATTTGGGGTGGCCTCCAGTTGTTGCCCATTTTCCATCTTTATTTTGAACCCTTTTTTGTAATAAGAATTGTCCTTGATCATTTTCAATGAAAACTACAACTGTAATATAATATTTTCCGGGAGGAACAATTTCACCTTTCTTTATAACATCTCCTGTTAATATTTTTTTTGAATTATACAAATCCCTTATTTCCATATAAATATTTTCCTTCCATTATTTTATATACAATACAACTGTATCATTTGATAAAATATAGTATAGTATTTTTTATTAAATCTGTATATCTTTTTCACATGACATATTTTTCTAATTTATATTTTATCACTCATTTTCTAATAAATATATACTAAAATTATTTTTAAATTAAACAAAAATTAATTAAACAAATAAATAATATAGCTTGAACTGTAACCCTCACTCGTTTTATATGAATCGATATCTAATATACCTCCATGCTTTATGATAATTTTTTTAGATGGCAGATTTTTATTATTGCAATTTACTCTTATACTGGTAAATCCTAATTTTCTAGCTTCCTTAAGAGCAAGTTCAAATATTTTATTTCCATATCCTTTTCCTCGTTCCGATTTTCTTATTTTATAATATATTTGGCTTCCCTTATTCATCCAAAATTCATTAAAAGTTGTCCTTATTCCTACTTCTCCAATAGGATTATCATCAAAAAATAAAATAAAACGTGATGTCGTAGTACCTATTTGCGGATTAATTTGTGTTTCTTCTTTAATATAATCATGACAAATTTTTTCAAATTGATTATAGTTAACTCCATTTAATGGATTAGCACTTCCTATTTCTTTCTTTGGTATATCCTGATACATATCATATAAATCACTCATTTTGCACTTCTTAAATGGCAATAATTTTATATGTTCGCTAATACTATCATCTTTATCATTAATCATATCTTTAACCTCCAAAGTTTTATAATATAAGTTATTTATAAAAAGCTACTTTAATTATTTAATGATATCAATGGCCATATTTATTATAGCATAAACTATCATATTTTTCCTTTTCTAATTTATAAATTAAATCAATAATTTATAATAAGAAAATAAATCATTTCTATAATTTAAACCTATCGCAATCTTTAGTCGTGGTAGCTTTTTTTCTAATCTTTCACTACCACTAAACAAAATTTGATATACTTCAGAAATTTGTGATACAATTTATGTATAAAGAAAGGAACTATTATGGAATATAGAGATTTATATAATTTTGATAGAACTTTAGTTGGGAAAAAAATTTTAAAAGGAGAAGCCATTCCCGAAAATAACTATATCATGATGGTAGTTATCTTTATTGAAAATGATAATCATCAATTTTTAATTCAAAAACGTTCAAGTGATAAAGGTGGAAAATGGGCTACAACTGGTGGACATCCAAAAAGTGGTGAAAGTAGTCTAGAAGGAATTAAAAAGGAAGTTAAAGAAGAATTAGGAATTGATATAAAAGAACCAATTTTATTTAAACAAGCAAGTGGAAAAGACACATTATGTGATTTATATTATGTAAAGCAAAATATAGATATTAATAAAATAAAAATACAAAAAGAAGAACTTGATGAAGTAAAATGGGCCACAAAAGAACAAATTACATCATTAATGAACGAAAAGGAATTTAACAAAGGACACTATATGATGTTTAATGATTGCCTAGAATATTTATCTAAAATATAATCGGTATCTTTTGAATGACATTATACTATTAGTAAAGTTAAGTAATATTTTCATATATTTAAAATCAAACAAAGAGAGCCTACGCTCTCTTTTCATAAATAATCAAAATCGTTTTAGACATATAATGGTCTTCTTGGTTTTAATAAATCCATACATTGTTTATTCTCTTTTAATTCATAATTTACAACCCTTTTAAATTGTAAACTCTTTTTGACATCAATAAGTCTTTGATTAGTAGAACCTCTAAATTTACAATCATATGATTTTAAACTTAAAACAAATTTACCATCCACTAAAACATCAATATTACGAAGTAGTTCTAATATAGCTGGTTTACTTTTACTCATTTCTAGTAATGCGTCAAAAGTAAAGCCTGTATAACACCATACGTTTATACCTTTACTTTGACAAAACCTAGCAATATCAAGTACCGCATCTACTTGGAAAAAAGGATCTCCTCCAGATAATGTTACACCATCTTGATAACTTAAATCAGCAATTTGTTTTTTTATGTCTTCAGTATCGGCAAGAAAACCGCCATCAAAACGATGCGTTCCCGGATTATGACACCCTTTGCAATTATGCGAACAACCTTGGGTCCAAACAACCGTCCTTAAGCCCTCTCCATCAACAATACTATCAGGTTGAATGTTGCTTGCAAGTCTTATTTGCATTATCTACCACATTCTTTGCAAGAAACTTCTAGGCCTTGTTTACCATGTTTAACACGGTCTCTTTCTTCAGCTTTTTTACCATCATTGAATCTATCAGTTGTACCAACTAAATATCCAGTGATTCTTCTAATTCTTTCAAAACCTACTCCTTCGCCTACTTTTTTTTCTCTCATATTCTATTCCTCCTCTTTACAACAACTTTTTAAATCTTCAGCATTAACGCTTTCAAATTCACGTCTACCACATCCAGGGCAAACATCTCCAATAACCCCAACATATCCACATACAGGGTCTCTATCAACAGGATGATTAATAGCTCCATAACCAATTCCTGATTCTTTCATAATTCTAATGATTTTTTCAAATGTATCAACATTCTTAGTTGTATCACCATCTAATTCGATATAACTAATATGTCCTGCATTTGTAAGAGCATGATAAGGTGCTTCCTTTTTAATTTTATCAACGATAGAAATATTATAATATACAGGAACATGGAAAGAATTGGTATAGTATTCTCTATCAGTAATACCTTTTATTTTTCCATATATTGCTTTATCTATCTTAACAAATCTTCCAGATAATCCTTCTGCTGGTGTTGCAAGACAAGTAAAATTCAAATTATATTTTTCTGTATATTCATCACATTTTTTTCGCATAAAGCCAATAATTTCTAGTCCTAATTTTTGTGATTCTTCACTTTCACCATGATGTTTTCCTGTTAAAGCTTTTAAACATTCAGCAAGACCTATAAAACCAATACTAAGTGTACCATGTTTTAAAACTTTTCTTATCTTATCACCTGGTTTTAATTTTTCACTATCAAGCCAAACGCCACCACCTAATAAGAAAGGAAAATTATAAATCTTTTTACTACACTGAATTTCAAATCTTTCAAGTAATTGATCTTTAACTAAATCAAGTAATTCTTCAAGTTCGGCATAGAAACCTTTCATATCAGCCTTTTCCTGATTAACAATACCATGTTTAATTCCAAGTCTTGGTAAATTAATTGTCGTAAATGACAAATTACCTCTACCTGGTGTTACAGATTTTTCAGGATCAACATGATTAGCAAGTACCCTTGTCCTACAACCCATATAACCAACTTCGGTCGTATAATCACCTGGTTTATAGTATGCTAAGTTATATGGTGCATCTATAAAGGAAAAGTTTGGAAATAATCTTTTAGAAGAAACCTTACAAGATAATCTAAATAAATCATAGTTTGGATCTTCAGGATTATAGTTAACTCCTTCTTTTACTTTAAAGATAGATATTGGGAAAATTGGTGTTTCACCTTTACCAAGTCCTGCATCAACAGCAAGTAAATAGTTTTTCATAACCATTCGGCCTTCAGCAGATGTGTCTGTACCAAAATTAATAGAAGAAAATGGTACTTGAGCTCCAGCTCTTGAATGCATCGTATTTAAATTATGTACTAAAGCCTCCATGGCTTGATATGTTTTTCTATCTGTTTTCGCAAGGGCACTTTCATATGCTTTTTCAAAAATTCTTTTAATTTGTAAAGTATCTTTTTCAAAACAATCGAAAATACTTAAATCAACTTCAATACTATCTAATTTATCAATCACAGATGCAACTTTATCCATATTAACAAAATTTAAAAATTCAGAAAAATCAAGTAAATCATAAATATCTTGTTTAAACTGTTTTTTAAAGGTTAGTAAAACACCTGGTGCCATATAATAATCAAATGCTGGAATACTTTGACCACCATGCTGATCATTTTGGTTTGACTGAATAGCTATAGCAGCAAGCGCACTATAACTCATAATATCTTTTGGTTTTCTTAAAAAGCCATGTCCTGTCGTAAAACCATGTTTGAATAATTTATTCAAATCTATTTGCATACATGTTGTTGTACCCATTGGCAAGAAATCCATATCATGAATATGAATATCGCCACTATCATGGGCAGCAGCAAATTTTGGTTTCATTAAATATGATTTAGCGAATTCTCTTGAAACCGTACTACCATAGTGAAGCATCGTTCCCATGGCTGAGTTACCATCAACATTGGCGTTTTCTCTTTTAGAATCTTCTTCACTTGCTGATTTTAAACCAAGACCTTCAAGAGCTTTTAAAAATTTATGCATTTTCTTTTCATCAGAGAACATTTGTCTTGATTGATTTCTTCTATCTCGGTATTCGCTAAATGATGTATAAACATCATCATAACCTTTTTCTTTAAGTATCTCTTCAATAATGTCTTGAATAGCCTCAATTTTTATTTTTTCAGCTTGACTATAATCTTTTTCAATTTTATTTAAAACGCATTCATATACTTTGTGCATATCTTTTTCCGTATATTTTTTCGTTTCTCCATCTTCATTAACATTTGTTTTGATACTATCAAAACCTTTTTTTATAGCTAATGCGATTTTTGTTCCGTCAAAATCAACTTTTTTTCCATCTCTTTTGACAACAGTTAAATTAATTGTTTTATCTTCTACAGCTATCATAATTTCCTCCTACCTTGATTCTATGCACATTATAATATAGGCTAAAAAATTTGTCAATACTTTTCATACATTTGTACGATGCGTCTACTATTAGTAAATTTTTTTGATTTTTGCCTTATTTTTCAAAGTTAATTTTTTTCGTTTTGATATTTTTTGAAATTTTTAATTTTTAATTTTTTGTTAAAATATTACCTATTTATCTTTATTTTTAAAGGGTAAACTAATTTTTAAAATTTTTTTAATTTTTTGAAATTTTTTGTAAAATTTGACACTTTTTCATTTTTTGATTTTTCGCTTTTTTAAATTTTTGAACTTTTTTCGATTTTTTTTAGGTTTTTATATTATACATACATATGTACTATTTTTAATAAAATAGAAAGTATTTGAATAAAATTACTAAGGTGAACAAAGCTTATGAAAAAAGTTTTATGTTTGATATTTTTTTTGTTATGTATGACAGGGTGTGAAAAAGAGGCCTTTATTGAAACAAGTGTTTATAAGGATGAACAAAAATTAATTACGATAACATACCCTATCACGTATATGAAAAAATTAGATAAGGCTATAAATAAATATATTGATAGTCAAAAGGATGATGATACAGTTGATGAACTAAATGTTGATTACTCTTTCAATATTGTTTCTAATCGTTATGTTAATATCACTTTAGAAGTAATGAAAAGAAAAGATAATGAAACATTTTATGATATTAAAACGTTTGTTTTTGATAAACAAAAAAAAGATTTTTTAACGATTAATAATTTAGTTAGTGAAAATAGTATAAAGACGATTGACCAAATTGTACAAAAAAAAATAAACATAAATACTAGTTATGATGAAGTTACCTTTGATGAGAATAATTTGTATTTTTATTTTAATAGCGGTCATGGGATTGAAAAGGTAAGTGTCCCAACTATTGATACAGAATTTTTACTTGATTTAAATTTAGAGAAAGAGCCAATTGTTCAGTATCAAGAGAATTATAAAGAACATATTATAGATCCAGCAAAACCTGTTGTCGCGCTTACCTTTGATGATGGACCTAGTAAATATACGGATGATATTTTAGATATTTTAGATGAAAATGATATAAATGCTACCTTTTTTGTGATAGGAAATAAAGTTAAATATTATGCAAAGACAATAAATAAAAGTATTGCAAATGGAAATGAAATTGGTAATCACACTTATAATCATAAATCGCTTAGTAATTTAAAACTTGATGAAATGCTTATGCAAATTAATATGACGCAAGATATTATTTTTAGTGAAACAGGGTATACTCCTATTTATTTAAGACCGTCATATGGTAATACCAATAGTTTACTAAAGGAAAAAACACCATTAGAAATTATTTTATGGAATGTTGATCCTGAAGACTGGAAATATAAAAATAGTAAAGTTATTGCAAATAGGGTCATAAGTAAAACCAAAGATGAATCAATTATTTTACTTCATGATACGAAAAAAAGAACAAGAGATGCTCTTAAAATCATTATTCCAAAATTAAAAGAAAAAGGATTTCAGTTTGTTACTATAAGTGAATTAAAGGAAATACAGATGTTAAGGGCGAAAATGGGTCTTGATTCATGAATCAAGATTTTAAAAAACTTAAAGTTATTAATGAGCAGATGTTTGCAACAGCATTGTTTATTGGAACACTGATTGTGTCTTTGACTCTTTCTTATAATGAAAAAAGAAATATTCAAAATATAAAGCCTTTGTTTAGTAAAAAGCAAGCTAAAAAAATCGCTGTTGCAAATAGAATTGCTGTTGTTCTAATTGTCTTATTTTATTTTTATATTGATAAAGAAAATATTAATATTGCACATGAGAAACATCAAGATGATCATTTACCAAAGCTTCAACTAGTAGCTGAGGTTATAACAATTGTAACAGCTCTATTAGCTCTTTATATAACTGTTAAAAGTAATAATGAATTTGTAGAATTTGAAAATCCGAATATATAAAAAGTTACAAACATTATTGTTCGTAACTTATAGCTTCTATTTCTTTTTTAGGTAATTTTGTAATTTTAGATATCAAATTTATATTTAAACCATTTGACAGCATACTTTTGATAACTTCGTATTTTCCACCTTTATAACCACTGTCATAACCATTATTGAAACCCTCATCATAACCCTCATCGTGCATCGAATTCATAAGTTTCCTTTGTACATTTTCATAATCATATTCATCTATAAATTCACTATTCATACTTAGCCTCCTTAGTTCCTTGATAATAATTTCATTATCATCATCTAAAACTTTTTCCATCTCTTCTAGACTTTCACATCCGAAAAGCCATAAACGTTTATCAATGTTGCTACACTTATCATAACACATTTTATGAAATAACTTCAAGTAAATTTCATGTATTTTTATATCATCATATTCTAAGTTATGCTGTTTACTATAAAGTGTATAGAATATTGTTGTTATATCTTTATGGATTCGATGGTAAAAATTGTTTATACTTATTAAGGTTACCTTTATATCATCATTATAATTTTCTCCTTTATCATATCCTGTTCCTGC
>CANQDH010000022.1 GCA_947591565.1 uncultured Bacilli bacterium
AATGAGCCATTTTCGTAAAATTCATGAAATATTTATAAAATTTGATTAAATTTGTTGTAAAAAACCGAAACTCAAAACAAGAATAACTTGTCAAAATAATAAAATTATGGTACAATTAAATTGCCTAGAAAATACGATTGCTTTATTTAGAAAAACCTACTAAATTATGACGATTGGGAATCTAATTCATGAACGGTGTTGAATGCTTATCGTAGATAAGAATCCTAAAGGTTGTGATGTGATGCCCACCTGGGAGAACAGGTTTTTATCGTTACAGCACCGGTTTTCTGGGTTTTTATTTTGCAACATAAGGTTTATCAGTTATAACAGGGATTCCCATACTGATAAACTTTTTTATTTGTGCATCTTGATTGACTGTCCAAACAAAAACATCTTTGTTATTTTTTTCATAACTTAGATAATATGTACATATAAAATCTAGTATGCCTATATCTTTATTTGTAAAAGAAATTAATCCTATTTTTAAAAAAGGATATGTTTTTTTTAATTTGACTGCTAAAGTATAATTGAACGTCATAAAAGATAAGTTTAAATTTTTGAGTTTTTTAATATATTTATCAAGTATATCGATAATAATTTCATCATTATCTTTAATTTCAATAAAAAGTGGTTTATGACTTTTAATATGTTTAAAACTATCTAATGTATCAAGAGGTAAATCTTTAGAAGATGTATATTTAATAATTTTATTATTGATAATTTTTCCATGATTTAAAACGAATTTTTTATCTTTTGTTATCCGAATATCACATTCACAACCATCTATATATGGTTTATTTAAACTAGAAAGAATCGCTAAAAAAGAATTTTCTTTTAAATGCGTATTATCATTTCCTCTATGTGATATAATCATAAAATCACCATTTAAATATATGTTAAAATTATATAACCTATGTTATAATGGTTATGAAAGAAAGTTGATTATATGAACGAATTTCAAAGATTAGAACTATTAATAGGTGACAAAATAAAAACTATGATGCAAAAAACCGTTCTTATTTTAGGCCTTGGTGGTGTTGGAGGATATGCCGCTGAATGTTTAATTAGATCAGGCATAGGGCATTTAATTATCGTCGATCATGATAAAATCGATATAACAAATCTTAATAGACAATTAATATCTAATCATTCTAATATAGAATCTTCGAAAATAGATGAATGGGAAAAAAGGGCTAAAGCCATTAATCCAAAGATAAAGATTACCAAAATAAAAACTTTTATAAACGAAGACAATATTGATTTATTATTTAAACAAAACTTTGATTATCTTATAGATGCATGTGATACTGTTAAAACAAAAAAACTAGTTATTAAAAAATGTTTAGAAAAAAAGATAAAATTTATATCTTGTATGGGAACAGGTAATAAGTTTCACCCTGAGTTATTAGAAATTGTCGATATAAGAAAAACAAGTTATGATCCTATCGCCAAAATACTTCGTAAAATGGTCAAGGATGAGAATATAAAAGGTTTGATTCCGGTTTTATATAGTAAAGAAAAACCTTTAATCAAAGGTCAAATAGGTTCAACAGCTTTTGTACCATCTGTTGCTGGTATTATGTGCGCTAATTACATTTTTAAGATGATAATAGAGGGAAAAGATGAAAAAAATTGTTAAAGATTTAGAAAAAATTATTCATGATATAAATGGTAAACTTGTATGGATTGGTCTAAATGATGAATATTTAATGAACAAAATTACTTTAAATAAAAATATTACTTATTGTGATCTTTTAAATGGTATAAATCCTAAAGGAAAAGGTCAAAGTAAAAATACAAAAACTTTATGTATCAAAGATTTTCGAAAATATTTTAAAAAGAAAAATATTGACTGCTTTATATCTGATATTAAGGATATCGATAAATTACTTCCACGTTTTATTCCTGATAGTGTATATATCACAAGTAAAACTATTTATATATATGGTGATATAAAGTATGACTATGAAAGAATATTAACAAGATACAAAAGATATAGTAAGGAAGTTTCTTTAAATATATATGGTAATCTTTTTATTATCAAAGTAGATGTATCTAAAAGTAAAAACCATTTTATGAAAGATAAATTATACTTTATTTATGATAATATTCTTAATTTTTTTGACATGATAAGTGATGTTATAATAGGGTAACTAAATATCTAATCATATACTAATGAAAGTGTTTAAATTGTCTAGATGATGTAAAATTATGTTTATTTAATCAAAAAAAGATAAATTTTATTAATTTTTTGCTAAAACAATGCTAGATTGTGATAAAATTGTATTAGTGGTAGTTTCATAAATCTTTTTAAATGTATAAAAGTTTATGCACTATATTAAAGATTTAATTTGGAGTGATAATTATGCTTGATTTTATAAAACAATTATTTGATAATAAATTATTATTTTTTGGCATTATTATTTTAATCGGTTTTATTATTTTAACCATTATCTTAATTAAAAGGGCTAACAAAGAAGAAACTGAAACATCTGTCGATTTTGAAAAAATTGATGGTGAACATTCTTTATTTGATGAAATGGCATCTGATGAAAGTTTAAAAATGAGCGATGGTAAACTTGATTTAGAAAGTATGATTGAAAAAATGCAAAAGGATTTAGATGCTAAAGCGAGTGATGTCGTTACAAAATTTGAAAATGAACAAGAAGAAAAATCTATTATAAGTTATCAAGAGTTACTTCATAAAGATGAAACACCAAATGAACAAAATAATAAAATATATTTAAATGATGTATTAGATAAAATGGATGGCGCTACTAATAGTGATTCTCATATGGATACAAATATGCGTTTTAAAGAAACATATGTTAATGCTTTAGAACTTGAAGAAAAAAATTTACTTGATAGTCAAAGTGTCGCTGATGAAATTGGACAGTTAGTTAATTCTAATCTCAATAAAAAAGATGAATATGTTCAGGCTCTAAAAACAGGCGAAATTGAAGAAAAACCATCTACGAAATTTAAATCGACAGATTTTATCTCTCCAATATATGGTATTCAAGATATTAAAGTACAGTATCCTACAGTTCAAAATATCAAAAATTTTAGGGATAATAATTACAAAAATATGGATTTTGATCGTGCATTTAATGTTATACCACTTGATGAAGAATTAAAAAAAGATGAGGATTTTTTAAACTCACTAAAAGAATTTAGAAAAAATTTAGATTAAGCCCTTTAAGGCTTTTTTTTGGAGGTAAAGATGAAGTATAAAATAATAACACTCGGATGTAAAGTAAATACATATGAAAGTAATGTTATGGACGATTTACTTAAAGGGTGTGGATATATAAAAACTGAGCAAGACGCTGATATTGTGATTATCAATACATGTACTGTTACAAATACGGCTAATCATAAATCACTTAAAATGATAAGAAGTGCTGTTAAAAATAATATAGGTGCTATAATCGTCGTATGTGGCTGTGCATCCCAGGTTTATACAGAAGATATTCGTAAAATCAAGGGAATTAGTATTATTATCGGTAATGTTGGTAAAAGTAAAATACTTGATTATATCAAACAGTATCAACAAACACATAAACAAATTGTCGATATCAGGAAAAATGATCATTTGGCTTTTGAAACCATGAAACTAGACAATTTTGATAAAACAAGAGCCTTTGTTAAGATTCAAGATGGATGTAATAATTTTTGTTCTTATTGCATTATTCCATATACAAGAGGCAATGTTCGAAGTAGAGATAAAGAAAGTATCATAGCTGAAATAAAGGAACTTATAAAAAATGGTCATAAAGAAATTGTTTTAACAGGAATTCATACGGGTCATTATGGAGCCGATTTAGAAAACTATGATTTAGCGTCATTACTTTGTGATTTAATTAAAATAGATGGTTTAGAGCGTCTTCGACTTTCTTCAATTGAAATAACAGAATTAAATGACCGCGTCCTTGATGTTTTTAAGCATAGTTCTATTCTTGTAAGCCACCTCCATATTCCTCTTCAGTCTGGATCTGATAAAATTTTAGGATTAATGAATCGCAAATACGATAAAAAATATTTTGAGGATAAAATAGATATGATAAGAAAAATACGACCAGATATATCTATAACAACGGATGTTATCACCGGCTTTCCAGGTGAGGAAGATGAGGACTTTAATGAAATGTTCGACTTTATTACTAAAATAAAGTTTTCGAAGTTGCACGTTTTTCCATATTCTAAAAGAGAAGGTACCAAGGCAGCTTTAATGAATAAACAAGTAGATGACCAAGTCAAAAAACAAAGAACTCATATTTTACTTAATTTATCTAAAAAACTTGAAATAGAATATATGGAACAATTTTTAAATAAAGAAATGACTTTTATTCCTGAAGTTCTTCAAGATGATTATCTTATCGGACATACTGGTAATTATCTACTTCTTAAAGTTAAAGGAGAACCTAAAGATTTAAAAATAAGTAAAAAAGTTTTTTTAGAAAAGATAGAATATCCTTATCTTATAGGTAAAATAGTAAACTAATTTGGATATAAAAAAGAAAGATGGTGATGATATGAAAGATTATATTAAAGGTACCTTTATTAAGAGTATTTTTAATGGTAATAATGGTTATACTATAGGTATAGTTCGTATCAAAGAAACAAACAATGAAGATCTTAAAGATTTTGTAAATAAAAATATGACAATTACAGGTTATTTCGAAGAATTAAGAAACGATGAAAAATATCTTTTCTATGGTGAACTCTTCGAGCATCCTAAATACGGCATACAATATAATGTCTCTAGTTATGAAAGAGTAAGACCTGAAGGTATTGATGGTGTTAAAGAATTTTTAGCAAGTGATCTTTTTAAAGGAATTGGTGAAAAAATGGCTAATTCTATTGTTGATACTTTAGGAGAAGATGCTTTAAATAAAATATTACAAGATAAATCATGCCTTAATTTCGTACCTAAATTATCAGCTAAAAAAATAGATCAAATATATAATGTTTTGATGAAATATGAAGAAAGCCATAGAACTATTATCTATTTAACAGAATTAGGTTTTACCATGCATGATGCTCTTATTATATATAATTTATATAAAGACAAAACATCTTTTATTTTAAAAACTAATATTTATGATATTTTAAATGATACCGAAGAAATTACTTTTTTAAAAGTTGATGAAGTTGCTACCAAAAATGATTTATATGAAGATGTTAATAGAGTAAAAGCATGTATCCTTTATATCATTAAATCACTTACCTTTAAATTAGGTGATACATATTTAAATTATGAACAAATTAAAGAAGGGACTTTAAACTATCTTAATTATGATATGGCTGATGATTTATTTCATGATTTTTTAAATGAATTATCGAAAGAGAAAAAAATTGTGATTGAAAGCGATAGATATTATGATATAGATATATATAAGTCTGAAGATGTCATTGTTCAAAAATTGGAAACAATTCATCAAAAAAAACCACTAAAATATAAGAAAATAAGTGATGAAATTATCCATATCCAAACCTTTAATCAAATTAATTATAATCAAAAACAAATAGATGCTATTAAATGTGCTTTAGAAAATCGAATAACTATTATAACAGGAGGTCCTGGAACAGGTAAAACAACAATCATTAAAGCGATTGTTCATCTTTACAAGACTTTAAACAAATTATATGATACATCACTTGAAAACCGTTTAGCTCTCCTTGCTCCAACCGGTAGGGCTAGTAAAAGACTTGCTGAAGCAACACTTATGCCAGCATCAACTATCCACCGCTTTTTAAAATGGAACAAAGATAATAATGAATTTGGTATAAATGAATATAATAAAGCTATGCAACAATTAATTATTATCGATGAAGCAAGTATGATTGATATTAATTTACTAGCAAGTTTATTTAAAGGGTTACTAGATGACATTCAAATCATTTTTGTAGGTGATTATAATCAGCTTCCAAGTGTAGGCCCGGGTACTATTTTAAAAGATATGATTGAAAGTCAAACTATTAAAACTATTGAACTTGAAGTATTATATAGACAAAATAATAACTCTTATATACCAGAACTTGCCAGTGAAATAAAAAATAACATTCTAGGTGCTTTTTTAGAGTTACATGATGATTATCACTTTTTAAAGTGTTCATCTGATGATATTAAAAAAAATTTATGTAACATATGTAAGTCCATTTTAAATAAAGGTTTTAATTATCGAAATTTTCAAATCATTGCTCCAACTTATCTAGGAGTAAATGGAATAGATGCTCTAAATAAATGTTTACAAAACATCTTTAATCCTAAAGATGATGAAAAAAGAGAATATCTATCAGGTGAAACTATTTTTCGCGAAAATGACAAAATATTACAACTTGTAAATATGCCAGATGATAATGTTTTTAATGGTGATATAGGGATACTTACAAGGATCATTCCACCTAATATAAGTGAAAGTAAAAAGTATGAAATATATGTTGATTTTGATGGCAATATAGTTAAGTATTTACCAAAAGATTTAAACAAAATAACACATGGTTTTGTTATTAGTATTCATAAATCACAAGGTAGTGAATTTGATATAGTTATTATGCCTTTATGCCATTCATATAATAGAATGTTATATCGAAAACTCCTTTATACCGGTGTAACACGAGCTAAAAAGAAGTTACTTTTAATTGGTGAAACGTCAGCCTTTATAAAGGCTGTAAACAATAATAGTGAATATCAAAGAAAGACCGCTTTAAAAGAAAAATTAGTGAAATTACTGTATAAAGATGTATATTCTGGCTAAAATAAAAATGTATGTACATACATATCATATTTTTTAGCTAAGAGGTGGTAATTATGAAAATGACTAAGGATGTTGCACTTATGATGATAGGTGCAGGAGCTGTTTTAGCATATCAAAAATATAGTAAGCCAGCAATGAAGCAAATTTCTAAAACGATGAATAAAGCTTTAGATAAAGCGGATAAAAAGTTAAATAATATGATGAATTAAAAAGAGCATTTGCTCTTTTTACTTTACATCTTTTTTTATTTATTGTAAAATTAAAATAGGTGATGTGCATGAAAAAAAGAGGTTTTACACTTGTTGAATTATTAGCTGCTTTAGTTGTTTTAGCCCTTATAGCATTAATTATATATCCTAGTATTAAACAAACGCTTAAAAAATCTAAAAATACTTTGTATGATGATCAAGTTGCAAGTATTATTGATGGGGCTAAAAACTGGGTTGCTGATCATCCATATGATATTCCTAAAAATAACGGTGATATTCTTACTTTATCATTATGCCAGCTAAAGATGGGTATGTATGTAAATCAAGATATTTCGAATCCTAAAACCAAAAAATTATTTGACTGTAGCGCTCAAATAACAATTGAAAAAAAAGAACAAAAATATATTTATGATGTTAAGTTAAGTGGTACACACGAAGAAGTAAAAGTAAAAGATTTAAGTTACCCTAATGCCAAAGTTATTGGAAACACTTTAGAGTATTTAAAAGTTAATGATTACTATGATGTTTCTAGTCTTAGTCTAAATGATGTTACAATTAATGCAAGTACAAACAATTATGAATTAAAAATTGATAGTGGTAAGTTGCAGGATTTAAGTGGCTATATCCTTGAAAAAGGTACATATTTAATCACTTATGAACTTATAGACAAAAATACAAATAGGAAAACAACTCTTTATAAAACACTTATTGTAGGTGACGATAATTGAAATGTCTTATATCCGATTTTGATGGAACTTTATATGATGACAATTTTATAAATAATATTAAAAGTGTTAAAGAATTTGTGTCTAAAGGGAACTTTTTTATCATAAATACTGGTCGTACTTTTGAAAATATAAAAAGGGCCATTTCAAGTTATGATATACCTTATAAATATTTAATATGTAGTGATGGGGCTGCTATATATAATGAAAATGATGAAATGATATATAGTAAATATTTAAGTGATGATATTAAAAATGAAATTATATCTTTCTTAAAAAGCCATACTGAAATAAAAAAAAGAACATATGATAACAATTATATGTTAACTGATAATAGTGATGAAAAAATAAGCCGATGTTTTGGCACAACTTTAGATAAGAAGAAAGATCAAATCTTAGCTGATGAACTTAATCAAAAACCATATCTTAAAGCTTATTTAAGTACATACTGGATTAATGTTTTAGATAAAAAGATTAATAAAAAAGAGGCTATTAAATATCTCGAACCATCTTTAGGACAAATATATTCTGTAGGTGATTCTATTAATGATATCGAAATGTTACAATCTTATCATGGCTATGTGATGGCTAAAAATGAAATAGGTGATTGCGATTTACCAGTTGTACTTTCGGTTGAAGAATTAATTAATAAATTATTAAAAGACACCTAATGTGTCTTTTCTTTAACTTTATATGTAAGTGATTCGTTTAAGTAGCACACGCTACATATTATTTGTAAAATGAAAGTTATAACAATACATATATCAAAAATAACAATAAGATTAGTAAATCTTGTATATATAAATCCTAAACAAACCGTTATAAATAGAATTGTTGTTTTAATTTTACCAATAAATTTCGTACAATTATATTTACCATTAATATAAGAAATAACATTGATGATAGTTATTAATATTTCACCAATTAAACATAAAATCATTAAAGCATTTTGAGGAATTAATGAAATAGCTAAACAACCTCCAAATAGTTTATCAGCAACAGTATCTAATTTAGCACCAAATGATGATACAAGATGAAATGATCTAGCAATCAATCCATCAAGACAATCTGTTAAAGAGGCAATAACTATTAAAACAATACTTGTTTTAAAGTTACCTATAAATGATAAATAAATAATGAAAGGAATAAGTAAAATTCTTATAAAGGTCAAAATATTAGGAATATTTTTAATCAACTTTTTCATAACTAGCCTCCATGCTGAATATTTTAAATTGAAAAACATATAATTTAATGTATTAATTTATGTTAATACAGGGAAACACGTAGGATTACGGTTTCCTTTTACTTTAATTATTATACTAAATTTTTAAGAAAAAAGGAATAGGTTACTAATATTTTATTGAAATATATATATAATTATGTTAAGATAAATATGAATTAAATGCTGATTTAGTTTAGTGGTAAAACAGATGCATGGTAAGCATCAGAGGACTGTTCAATTCAGTCATTCAGCACCATGGTGATTGTAAACTCGAATCAATTTATTTCGAGAGTAATAAATATTAATAGAAATATTATTTTTTTGTATATCTAAAAAGCCAAGTAATTTAAAAATACTTGACTTTATTAAACCATTTTTTCCGAAATGTTAACACGCTATGGCTATTGGGTTAGCCAATAATGCTGTGCAAAGGGAATTTTCCCTTTTGAAAATATATTTACAAAAGTTCATCATCACTTACGAAATTACTTCGTAATTTCATAACGTGCTTCGCTTTTTATATATTTATTTTTTTGTATTTTCTTCTTGATTATTTGATAAATCAATATCTTTTGAAATATCAATTTTAGAAACAATACATTCTAAAATTGAACTAAATTGATTTCCATTTATGTCAATATATGGTTGAGATGATTTTCTTTTTAATAATTCAATTGGAAATATTTGTTCCTTGCATACTTCAGCTGCACTAATATATTGCTTCCTTAAATCTTCTTGTTTACTGAATATACCAACTAATTTGCTATCATAGTCATGAGGTGTATGGGGATAATTACTTGGATTTGTACTTTCAATAAGGACATTGTGATATAACCTACTATATAATTGATATCCATTTCTAAAATCTTCATTTATACTTGATTCATGTAACAAGCCCATTTGAATAGACCTAACAGTTTCTGAAATAGTAAAGAAATTTATTATTTGCTCTATATTTTTAGTTAAATCAAAATCTTTATAGTTTCTCGCTAATTCACTTATTGTAGATAAATATTCAATTTTTGCAATTGTACTTCCTTTAGAACCCCTTGCAACAGCAACATCTATCGTTGTTACATAACTAGATAATTCTTTTTTAGCTTTATCTACCATTGAAATTAATTGACCTAAATATTCAGTGTTTTTAAATTTTTCCATATACATTGACCCTCCTTTCACATTAATTATATCATATTTTTAACAAATATCAATAAATTTGTTATATTTCTCAAGTTTGACAGTTTTAAAATATTTCAATTGAGAAAAATTTTTAACAAAAAATAGAAAACGTACTTGATACAGGTGCGTTTTTGTGTTACAATGTATGTGTCAAGGATGCCTTGCATAAAATAAAAAAGGAATACCTAATTTTGTAGAGTTAGGTACTATTCCTAAAATTTAAGGTTAGTACCGACTTTATACAGTTGGTACTATTTTTATTAACATGATTAAAATCATGATAATAAGGAGTATTATGATAGTGCAAAGATATTTCTCTGTCTTTCTCATAACATCACCTCCTTCTACTTTAAAAAGTAAAGGAGAATAGTACCTAAATTAACTAGGTATTCCTATAAAAATACTATCATATTATTAGCACATAAACAAGCGAACAAATACATTATTTTAATTTTTATAGATAATTTTGATGTTTGTGTTAAAACCAAAAACTGTTGATATTAAGTAATTTTGAGTTATACTATAATTATATTTTTGGAGGTATATTATGGAAGTAAAAAAACGAGCAATGAGTATGATTCTTTTGATATTGATTTGATACAAGATGAAAAAGTTTTATCAATTTATCAAACTGGTGCTGATATAAATTTATCTTGTAAATACGAAGATTACCGAAAAATATCTAGTATTTCTTTTAACATTAATAGTAATCAAGGAGAAGTGTATTCCGTATTTGATAAATTTTATACAAATATAATAAATGGTAATATATTGGGTGAAGATGAAAATTTACCAAGTGTTCAAGAACAAATGCAATGTGAAAAAAGTACATCTTGGTATAAGTCTTTAGTTCAAAATAGTGTTATTACAATGTTATGTGATGCTTATCCTATTGAATACCCCAATGTTTTAAAAATAATAAAAAAAGAGGATGACATAATTCTAACATTTGATAAATTTGATGGCGAATTTCCTAAAGTTCCATATTGTATAACAATTAACATACGTCAGTCTAGTTCAAGAATATTTGAGTTTCGGTTTTTTACAACAAATTTAATCAAATTTTATAAATATTTCATGAATTTTACGAAAATGTCTCATTT
>CANQDH010000023.1 GCA_947591565.1 uncultured Bacilli bacterium
TCACTTAAAAGTTTAGATACCTTAAATCTTCAAATATCACCATTTATTTTAAGAAGAAAAAAAGAAGATGTTTTAAAAGATTTGCCACCTAAAATCGAAAATAATATTTATTTAGAACTTGGCAAAGAACAAAAACTTATCTATTTAAAAGAAGTTAAAAGAACTGAAAAAGAAATGGATGAAATTATTAAAACGGAAGGTTTCTTAAAGGCTAGATTTAAAATTTTAAGTTTAATTACGCGTTTAAGACAAATTTGTATTGACCCAAGAATTGTTTATGATGCATATGATGGTGAAGCTATTAAGATTGACGAAGTGTGCACGACAGTTCAAAAACTTACGAATGAAAATCATAAAATCTTAATTTTTACTAGTTATAAAACTGCTCTTGATATCGTTCAAAGGGAATTACTTAAAAGAAAAATTACTTCTTATGTTATCGATGGATCAGTTTCTAGTAAAAAAAGAAATGAACTTGTTAATTGCTTTAATACTGATGAAACGAAAGTTTTTCTTATCATGCTAAAAGCTGGCGGAACAGGCCTTAATTTGATAGGTGCAGATACAGTTATTCATCTAGATCTTTGGTGGAATCCTCAAGCAGAAAATCAAGCAACAGATAGAGCCCATCGTATCGGTCAAACAAGAAGTGTCCAAGTTATCAAATTTATCTGTAAAGGTACCATTGAAGAACGTATATTAGAACTTCAGCAGAAGAAAAAAATTCTAAGTGATACTTTAATTGAAGGTAAAACCCGTGATGTAAATATGTTATCATCTTTAACAGAACAAGATTTTCGTCATTTATTAGCTTGTGGTAATGATTAAAGATAAAAAGATAGTGGAATAATATTTGACAAGATATAATATATAATTTAATGTAAAACACTTGATTATTCATTTTGAATATTGTATAATGTATGTGTACTTATTCTTGGATTAAAGATTCTCCAATTTAACTTTTTTCTAAGTATAAGCGAATATATGAAAAGGAGAGATAAAATGGCTTTAAGTAAAGAAGCAAAAGCAGAAATTGTTAAAAAGTATGGAAGAGGAACTAATGATACAGGTTCAGCAGAAGTACAAATTGCAATTTTAACTGAAGAAATAACAAATCTAACTGAACATTTAAAAGAACACAAACACGATTTTCATTCAAGAAGAGGATTACTAAAAAAAGTTGGTAAGAGAAGAAGTTTGTTACAATATTTAGTTAAGACAGATGTAACAAGATATCGTGAAATTGTTAAATCTTTAGGTTTAAGAAAATAGTTAAAAATAGTAGGCACTCTTTTTTGAGTGTCTCTTTTTGTAAAAGAGGAGGAGTGAAATGAAAAAAGTTTTTGAATTAGATTTTAGGGGAAGAAAACTTGTTGTTGAACATGGAGAACTTGCGAAACAAGCACACGGAGCTGTTTTAGTTAGATATGGTGATACGGTTATTTTATCAACAGTTGTTGTTTCTAAAGAAGCCAATATTTTATCGGATTTTTTTCCACTTATGGTTTTATATCAAGAAAAATTATATTCTGTAGGTAAAATTCCGGGTGGATTTATTAAAAGGGAAGGTAGACCTACGGATAATGCGACACTAGCCGCACGTATGATTGATAGACCAATGCGTCCTCTTTTCCCATCTAACTTTCGTAATGAGGTGCAAATAGTTAATACGGTTTTATCAGTTGATCAAAATAATTCTCCCGAAATGGCAGCTATGTTTGGTTCATCACTTTGTACATGTATAAGTAAAATTCCTTTTGATGGACCTATTGCTGGTGTTAAAGTGGGAAGAGTAAATGGAAAGTTTATTATTAATCCAACGGTTAGTGAAGCAGAGCAATCCGATATTGATTTAACAGTAGCCGGAACAGAAGAAGCTATTAATATGGTTGAAGCAGGTTCGAAAGAAGTTAGTGAAGAAGACATGCTTGATGCTTTAATGTTTGGTCATGAAGCTATTAAAGAACTTATTAGTTTTGAAAAGAAAATCATCGCTGAAATTGGCGAAGAAAAAATGGCTTATGATGTTCTTACAATATCTGATGAACTAAAAAAAGAAGTATATGCTTTAGCCCATGACCAGTTAGATGTGGCTCTTCGAATTAAAGATAAACAAGAAAAATATGATACGATTGATAAAATAAAAGAGGATATAGTTAATAAGTATACTTTAGATAATAGTTCTTTAGAGCCTGATGCTTTAAATGAACTAATTACCAAAGTTAAACTTGTTTTAGAAGAAACCGAATATGAAATATTTAGACGCATTGTTGTTAAAGAAAAGGTTCGTGCTGATGGAAGACAAATGGATGAAATAAGACCTCTTTCAACCGATATCGATTTACTTCCTAGAACGCATGGGTCTGCGCTTTTTACAAGAGGTCAAACTCAAAGTTTATCCGTTGTAACTTTAGGAGCCTTAGGTGAACATCAAATTTTAGATGGCCTTAGCCTTGAAGATGAGAAAAGATTTATGTTACATTATAATTTTCCTCAATTTAGTGTTGGTGAAACAGGAAGATATGGGGCTCCTGGCAGGAGAGAAATAGGGCATGGTGCTTTAGGTGAAAGAGCTTTAGCCCAGGTCATTCCTTCAGAAGATGAATTCCCATATACGATTAGAGTTGTATCCGAAATTTTAGAGAGTAATGGTTCATCTTCCCAGGCAAGTATCTGTGCTGGATGTATGGCTTTAATGGCTGCTGGTGTACCTATTAAAGCTCCTGTTGCTGGTATTGCTATGGGTCTAATTACTGATGGTGATGATTATACTATTTTAACCGATATTCAAGGTATGGAAGACCATTTAGGTGATATGGATTTTAAAGTTGCTGGAACAAAAAATGGTATATGTGCTCTTCAAATGGATATTAAAATAAAAGGTATAACTAAACAAATACTAAAAGAAGCTTTATCTCAAGCTAAAAAGGCTCGTATGCAAATACTTGATGTTATTACCAAACAAATAGATAAACCAAGAAGTGAAGTTAGTAAATACGCTCCAAAGACGTTAACCTTTATGATTAATCCAGATAAGATTAAGGATGTTATCGGAAAGGGCGGAGAGATGATTACTAAAATTATTTGTGAAGCAAGCCACGTAAATACGGTTACTGATATTAATGCGGTTAAGGTTGATTTAGAAGATGATGGTAGAGTTATTATCTATCATACCGATAAAGAAATCATCGATAAAACAGCGGACATGATTAAAAACATTGTTAGAGAAGTTGAAACAGGCAAGAATTATTTATGTAAGGTTGTTAAAGTAGAAGATTTTGGATGCTTTGTTGAAGTATGGCCTGGATGTGAAGGACTTGTCCATATATCCCACTTAGCAAAAGAACGTGTTAATAAGACATCTGATGTTGTTAAAGTTGGTGATGAAATCCTTGTTAAGTCACTTGGATATGACAAAAAAGGTCGTCTTAACTTATCTCGAAAAGAAGTTTTATTAGAAGAAGAGGCTAAAAATGAAAAAAATAGTTAAAAAATTGATTATTCCTATTATTGTCGTTGCCCTTTTTGCTGTTGTTTATTTCTTTATTTATCCTATATTTAAATTAAATAATGCGGTTAATAATATTTTCCAAAATTTTGAAAATGGTCTTACTAATTTAAATATCGAGTATCAAAAAGAAGCCTTAGATCCAACTATATTTGGCGCTAAAAAAGCTTATTCTTATACAGCGGATGAAAAAGTATTAAAATTATATGTTTTTCCATTAAATTCAAGTCAGTATAAGGAAGGCGAAAAAAATGGATATATTGCTAGTAAAGATAACGAAGATATACAGTTATATGGTATTTTCTATAATAATTGTGTTTTACTTATTGAAAGTGACTATCCAAATAATGAACAAATTTTAACTTTATTTAATAGTCTATCTAGTGATTATTTACATAGTCTATAAAAAAATCAGGTAATGATGATAAACATAATTTTGTTTATATCAATTATCTGATTTTTTTCCTTGATAACTATCTCTTCTTACTAATTCCTTATCTATCTCATTTAAAACGCAAAATTTTTTCGTTAACCATTTTGGTTCAAGAAGATCATCGATATTAGGATCACCTGTTATCCTATTTATAACAATAGATGGTTTTAAATATTCTAATTGATCACATATAATATCTACATATTCTTCTCTTGAAAGAACATGAAAGGGTTTTTGTTTATATAATTCTTCTAATTTTGTCTTTTTTAAAATATGTAACATATGGATTTTAATACCTTGAATATCAAGCTTATTTAGATATTTAACTGTTTCAAGCATCATTTCCTTCGTTTCAAAAGGAAGACCATTAATAATATGTATAACAACATTTATCTTTCTTTTTCGTAATTTTAAAACCATTTCCTCAACTGTTTGTAAAGATTCACACCTATTAATTAATTTAGTTGTTTCCTCATGAATCGTTTGAAGACCTAATTCAATCGTTAAATATGTTCTTTTATTTAAATCCTCTAAATAATCAAGACATTCATCTGTAATAGCATCAGCCCTCGTTGCAACATTTAAACCAACGACATTTGGTAAACAAATAATACTTTCAAACTTTTCTTTTAAAACATCTACTGGTGCATAAGTATTAGTATGGGCTTGAAAATAGCCGATATATTTAGCCTTAGGCCATTTTAAATGAAGCATTTCTTTAATAGTATTAAACTGTTTAATTAAATCTTCCTTAGGATTACCTGCATAATCGCCACTTCCAGATGGTGAACAATATATACACCCGCCAAAACCTACTTTGCCATCGATATTAGGACAAGTAAAGCCAGCATTTAAACTAACTTTAAAAACTTTACTATGAAATTTATGTTTATAAAAATAATCTAAAGTATGATACCTTTTGTTCGTATCACTATATTTAAAATTATTCATTATTGTACGTATATAGGTGTTAAAGAATTTACCTTTGGTTCGATGCTAGGTACTAATGCATTTATAAGGGTTACTAAATATTTGGTAATATCGGCAGGTATATCTTTATCATATGTATAAATATTATAGTTTTCATCACTATTTGGAACGATAATAGGATTTCCTAATAATTTGACATTATGAACTTTTTTTAATTCGATGTCTGTTTCCGTTATAATTGATAAAAATTTAGTAATACAATCATTAATATTAGAAAAAAACGGCTTTTTTTGTTCGTCATCGATAATTAATTCATCGAGAGTATCTAAAATTAAATTGGTATCATTATCAATCGTGTAATTAATGTGTTCTAATTTAAATAAAAGTAATTTATCAAGCAGATAATTTTGTAAATATTTTAAAAAATATTGAATGGTTTCTTCAAAAGATATATCCTTTAAATCGGAACTATTAAATATTTTATCTAAGATTTTATAAACATCATGTGTTTTAGGTATTCTTTGTTTCATAGGTCATCTCCCTTAAGAAAATATTATAACACTATAAATACTAATTTACAAATAAAAATCTTTTTAGTATAATATAGATGTATGAAGAAAATAATTATTAAATTAATTAGATTATATCAAAAAATACCTGGTAATTTTCATTATGCTTGTAAACACATACCAACTTGTTCAAATTATGCGATAGAAGCTGTTTCGAGGTATGGATGTATAAGGGGCCTTTTTTTGAGTTTTAAAAGAATATTAAGGTGCAACCCTCTATCTAAAGGTGGGATTGATTTAGTACCTATGAGGAGTGAAAAAAAGTGAAGAGAATAGTTAAAATTGTTTTTTTTAGTGTATTGATTAGTTTGGTAACAGGATGTCTAAAACGCGATAATTTTGAGGATATTAATATTTATACAACCGTTTATCCTTTAGAATATATAACGGAAAGACTATACGGAGAACATAGTGATATTTATAGTATCTATCCAAATGGTGTCGATATTAATGAATATAAACTTACGGATATACAAAAACAAAATTATAGTAAAACGAATCTATTTATTTTTAATGGTCTTAGTGATGAAAGAAATTATGTTTCAGACTTCTTTAAATATAATAAGAAATTAAAAATAATAGATACATCAACAAGTACAGAAGTTAATTACAAAATTGAGGAATTATGGCTTGATCCTTCTAATTTCTTAATGCTTGCCCAAAATATTAGATATGGTCTAAAACAATATATTAATAACCATTATTTAAAAAATGAAATAGATGAAAATTATGAAGTCCTTAAAGAAGAAGTTACCAAATTAGATGCTAGTATATATGAAATAGTTGAAAATGCTGACAATAATATCTTAGTAGCATCAGATGATTTATTTAAATTTTTAGAAAAATATGGTTTAGAAGTTATGTCTTTAGAAGAAAATGATTCTTTAACGGAAAAGACCATATTGGAGGTTATCGATTTAATTAATAACGATAAAATTCATTATCTTTTTATGAAACAAGGCGAAGAAATGAGTCCAACTGTTCAAAGGGTTGTTGATGAAACAGGTGTAGATGTTCTTTATGTTCACACTTTATCTAATTTAACAGGTGAGGAGATTAACGCCAAAAAAGATTATTTAACGATTATGTATGATAATATCGAACTACTAAAAAATGAATTATATGATTAAAATACCTTTGGGGTATTTTTTTGGTATTTTAAAAAAAATATTGACATATGATGGCAATATAAGGTAAAATGAGAATGTAGCGTTTGGAGTAGTACTCAAGAGGCTGAAGAGGCGCCCCTGCTAAGGGTGTAGGTCGGGTAACTGGCGCGAAGGTTCAAATCCTTTCTACTCCGCCATTATGTTATGTACCGCTTTTGAAAGCGGTTTTTATTTTATCTGTTTGATACCAAAGTTATGTCAATTAATGTAAAGTAAAGGATATAATTAAATAAAACTGATAAATTTGATATATAATATATATAGTGATGGAGGAATTTTATGGAAAAGAAAAAAAAGATTATCGTTGGTGCAGGAGCAACAGCTACAGTTGCTGCAGCTACGGTTGCTGCTGTCCTTTTAAAAAAGAACAAAAAGAAAAAGTGTTGTAAAAAAGAAAACTAGTTGCTAGTTTTTTTCTTTCATAAATTTAATAAAATAGGTGATAATGATGCATTTATGGTATGATGAAAAAATAGAGGATATATATTCTTTCTTACATAGTAGTGATAATGGTTTATCAAGTGCGGAAGCAACAAAGCGAATAAAAGTTTATGGTAAAAATATGATACCGAAAAAGAAAACAGAATCTTTTGTAAAAATTTTTATGAAGGAGTTATTAGAACCACTAGATATTTTATTGCTTTTTGCTATGCTTTTTTCTTTTTTAATTGGTGAATATGTAGATGGTTTTGCCATATTATTTATTGTTTTAGTCGATTTATTAATGGGCTCTATTCAAGAATATAAGGCTAAAAAAACGGCGCAACATTTAAATGATTTAATTACAGTTAAGGCTAAAGTTATACGCGATGGCGAAAAAATGTTAATTGATGCTAGTGATGTTACCATAGGTGATATTATCTATTTAGAGCCAGGCGATAAAATATGCGCAGATATGCGTCTTATTAATGTTTTAAATTTTAGCGTAAATGAATCTATTTTAACAGGTGAGAGTATCAATATTTATAAAGATTTAAAAATATATAAACCGGATACACCCCTTGCTTTAAGATATAATATGGTCTATGCTGGTACAACGGTTCAATCAGGAAGAGCTAAGGCTATCGTAACAGCTATTTCCAAACAAACTGAAATTGGTAAATTATCAGATAAAATAAATAGTACGAAAGAGGCTAAATCACCACTTACTGTGCGTATGGAGAAATTTACCAAACAAATATGTTTCTTTGTTGTTGCAATTGCTTTAGTTTTAATTACGATTCTATCTTTACAAGGTATGCCGTTTAAATCCATCATTTTATCAGTTATTGCGTTAAGCGTTTCAGCCATGCCTGAGGGACTTGCTCTTGCGTTAACGATTGCTTTAACAGTTGCATCAAGTAGAATGAGTAAAAAGAAAGTTATCGTCAAAAATTTATATGCTGCTGAAAGTTTAGGTAGTTGTACCGCTATTGCAACTGATAAAACAGGAACACTTACTTTAAATGAACAAACGGCTAAAAAAATTGTTTTTCCAAATAACCAAATCTTTGATATTGAAGGTAGTGGTTATAACGATGAAGGAATAATTAAACCATATATTAGTGATGATGTTAAACTAATTAGTAAATTAGGAATGATTAATAATGAAGCAACACTTAAGAAAGAAAAAGATGGTTTTGTTAAGTATGGTGATTCTATTGATATTGCCTTTTTAGTCCTAGGTTTAAAAGCAAACGTTCAACATAATAGCCAAATTATTGATATTGAACCTTATGAATCCGAAAAAAAATATTCCTCTGTAACCTTTAGTGAAGAAGGTAAAACCTATGTTACTATCAAAGGATCAGTCGAAGTGGTTCTTGGAGTTTGTCAATTTATGAAAGTAGATGGGAAAAGCATACCTATCGATAAAAAGACCATTATGTCGCAAAATGAGATGCTTGCGAAAGAAGGGTACCGCATCATAGCTGTTGCTTATAAAGAAGATGCTAAAGCATATGGTGATAATTATATCTTTGTTGGACTTGTTGCTTTTATAGATCCTATTCGTAAAGAAGTAAAGGAAACTATTTATAATTGTAAAAAGGCTGGTATTAAGGTATTGATGATTACGGGTGATCACCCTTTAACTGCCTATAGTATTGCGAAAGATTTACAAATCGCATCATCAACAGATGAAGTAACTAGTGGCTTAGAAATTGATAGATATTTGGAAAAAGGTGAAGAAGAATTTGATAAATTTATTACATCGAAAACAGTTTTTACAAGAGTAACACCTTTAAATAAATTAGAAATAGTTAAATCACTTAAAAGACGCGGTGAATTTGTAGCTGTTACCGGAGATGGTGTTAATGACGCTGTTGCTATTAAAAGTGCAAATATCGGTATTGCTATGGGAAGTGGTACAGATATAGCTAAAGATACTTCGTCCTTGATTATTTTAAACGATGATTTTACATCTATTGTCGATGGTATTAAAGAAGGCCGCATTGCTTATAAAAACATTCGAAAAGTTAGTTATTTTTTAATATCGTGTGGTTTAGCTGAAGTTCTCTTTTTTATGGGATCAATTCTTTTAAATTTACCCGTTCCTTTGATAGCTATTCAGCTTCTTTGGCTTAATATTGTAACTGATGGTCTTCAAGATTTAGCGCTTTCATTTGAAAAAGGTGAACAAGATATTATGAATGAAAAGCCAAGAAATGTTAAAGAAAATCTTTTCAATAAACAGCTTTTGATGGAAATTTTAATTTCAGGTGTAACGATAGGTCTTATAGTTCTTCTTGTTTGGTGTTATTTAATCAAAATAGTGCATATGGATCTTCCACTTGCAAGAGGATATATCATGTTTTTAATGGTTTTTCTTCAAAATATTCATGTTTTAAATTGCAAAAGTGAAAGTAACTCTGTTTTAAATCATTCTCTTATGAATAATCCTTTTGTTTTATTTAGTATTAGTAGCGCTATTATTTTACAAATTATAGTAAGTGAATTACCTTTTTTAAGCAACATCTTTGGTATTCAAAGAGTACCATTTATGCATATGCTATTATTACTATTATTTTCATTTATAATCTTATTGGTAATGGAAATATATAAATATCTAAAAAGAAGATATACATCAACCTAGGAAGATGATATAATAAAGTAAGGAGGTCAATATGGAAATACTTAAGGAATTAAATATCAAAATAAAAGATTTATCTTTATATGAAACAGCTTTTACACATACATCTTTTGCTAATGAAAATAATACCATTAGTTATGAACGTTTAGAATATTTAGGAGATGCAATTTTAGAATTTATTATGAGTGAATATTTATATCAAAATACTGATTATCCCGAAGGTGAAATGACGAAACTAAGAGCCCATTATGTGTGTGAAAATGCCCTTTATGAGTATTCGATGAATTTAAAACTTAACGAATATTTAAAATTAGGTAATGGTGAAAAAGAAAGTGGTGGCAAATATCGCAAAGCTATTGTAGCGGATATTTTTGAAGCTTTTATTGGAGCATTATATTTAGATCAAGGCATGGATACTGTAAAAGCCTTTATATATAAGTATGTTATACCTTTTATTGAAGAAAAGAAATTAGATTTTTTTAGTGATTATAAATCCAAACTTCAAGAATTTGTGCAAACGGATAAACGTAGTTTAGAATATGCCTTAATAGATGAAAGTGGTCCTGCACATAATAAAACTTTTACGGTCGTTGCTAAAATAGATGATATTATCTATGGTAAAGGTGTTGCTCATAGTAAAAAAGAGGCTGAACAAGAAGCCGCTAAAGATGCTTTATCAAAAGCTAAAAAAACAATATAATAATAAATATATTTACAAAATAATATAATTTTAGTAAAATAAATTTTGGAAAAGAGTGATTAAATGGGAAGAGCTTATGAAGTAAGAAAAGCTAGTATTCAAAAAACGGGAGCAGCTAGAGGAAAAATATATTCAATGTATGCTAAAGAAATATATCAGGCTGCCAAAAATGGTGGAACTGAGGTAAGTAGTAACGCTATTTTAAGAAGATTGGTTGAAAGGGCTAAAAAGGATCAAGTTCCATCAGATATTATTAAAAGGGCTATTGATAAAGTAAATAGTGGTATTGACGAAAATTATCAAGTTGCTACTTATGAAATGTTTGGACCAAATGGTTCTACTTTAATTGTTGAGTGTTTAACAGATAATTTAAATAGAAGTATAAGTGATTTAAGAGCGGTTGCTAACAAATGTCATATAAAAGTAGGTGCTCAGGGTAGCGTTTTGTTCAATTATGATCATTTATGTGTTGTTGGTTTTAAAGGATTTACGGAAGATGAAGTTGTTGATGCATTAATTGAAAACAATGCTGATTTTATTGATATGGAAGTATCAGATGATATGATTATTGTCTATGGTAATCCTCAAAATTTATATCAAATTAAGGATTCTATCACCAATAAAAAAACTAATACTGAATTTGAGATAGATGAAATATCATATTTGCCAAAAGAAAAAGTTACTTTAAGTGGTGATGATAAAGTTACTTTTGAAAGGGTTTTGGCCTTACTAGATGATGCATCAGATGTTCAAAATGTATATCATAATGTAGAATTATAATTATAAATATTAGAAAA
>CANQDH010000024.1 GCA_947591565.1 uncultured Bacilli bacterium
AATTATCCCTTAATACTCCATGTTCCTTTAAAATATTATAAATACATGAATAACTTCTTTTATTATAAAATTTACAAAACTTTCGAACACTAACATGACTTCTTTTATATAAACTAACAATCTGATTAACTTCTTCATCACTTAAGGCATTAACTGGTTTACGATTTTTATTACCATGTTCCATTCTAAGTTTATTTTCTAGTAACTGTTTTTTTAATCTTAATATATATTTAGGATGAAATCCTGTTATCTCAGCAATCTCATTATATGTTAAAAGTGTTTTTTTTTCGAGTTTTTCTTTAATATACTTAACTGCTTCCTTTTTATCTTTATCCATACTTAATCCACCTTTAATATTCTACCACAAAAGCATCATTTTTAATAGATAATTTTTGATATTTAAAAAATTATTTAAATTTTATAAAATTTTTCATCAAGAAGAGAATAAAGGTATAAATTGATATTTTTATCTTTCAACTTCGATATATAATTTTTATATCCTTCAAGCTGTTTTTGATACTCTTTAGATGCAACGTTTTTAAGTTTATAATCAATAATATCAATATGATCGTCATATTCGATTAATAAATCGATTACACCATTATATGTATTATTTTCATCACTATATCTAAAAGGTACTTCTTTAAAGATTTTAGCACTTGCAACATTGCTCATAAGATGACTATTTAAAAAGGTTTCAATTTTTCTTCTTAAAAAATTATCATTTATTAAATCTAATTTCGGTTTTTTAAAATCTAAATATTCTAAGCACTCATGAAACTGTAATCCAAGTTTTCGACTTTTTTCTTCATTTTCGGTAATTAGACCATTAAATTCCTTAGAAAAATGTTTATTCTCCATTTCCTTATTTACAATATGATTGTTTTTAATAGTTATTTTTTCATTTATAAAAGGTATATCAAGATATGGTTTTTTCGTTAAATTATAATCTTTAGATAAATTTAGGTCTTTAATATTTATATCAACATTATATTCATTTAATTCATCTTTTAAGGCGTAAATAAAATCAGCAAATGATCGGTAATTAACTCGATTTTTTACATTAAAGATGCGTTCTTTTTTAGGATATGGTAAAACCATAATCATTTGTTCCTTAGCTCGCGTTAAGGCAACATAAAATTTTCTTATGCATTCTGATACTTCATCTATAATATAATCTCTTTTGATTAAATCATAGTAGATGTTTTTACCAATACCATTTTGATAATATGGAGCAACAAGACCATAATTATCACTATACATAAACTTATCTTTCATATCTCTTAAATTAAATTTATATGTTAAACATGGAAAATAACAAATAGAAAATTCCAAACCCTTAGATTTATGAATCGTCATAATTTTGACACTATTACTACCATCATCATCAGAAGAAACTTTTATCTCATATTCTTTTTCATTAATATCTTTTAAATAATCAGCAAATTCATATATCGTAAATCCTGCCATTTCTAAAGATGAACATATATTATATAGATATTCTAGTCTAATCATACAATCATTAATATTACCTATATTGATAAATTTTTCACATATATTAAACTCTTTAATGATGTTATTTAAAAGTTGTGTTAAACTAATATTTTGAATATTTTCGGTAACTTTTTTAATTTTACATATGATTTCATCATTTTGATATGTATTATCTTTTAATAGTGTAAAAATTAAATCATCATTATACGAAAATAAGAAACTGCGCGCTAAACTAACAAACAGGTATTTATATTCATCATCATATTGTTTTTTTAATTCTTTCGTCATAAGTAAAACAATATTTTTAATAACGATTTGATCATATGAATTAGTTATACTTTCATCTCTGCAAATAGTAAGAGGTACTTTATGATATTCAAAGATTTTTTTCGCAAGCGTAAAAGTTTTTCCTCTATCAACTAATATAACAAAATCACTATATTTAGCGTTTCTATATCCTTTTAATTCTTTATCATATATTTGATATTTTTTTTCGATTTTGTCTTTGATATCATTAACAATAAAGAAATATTCGATTTCATCATTACTAAATTTTAAAGCATTTTCGTAGTAGCACACCTTCAATTGATAATCTTGATTTGGCTTACTTATTTCATAATTTTTATTTCCAAAAAGCATTTGATGATCTTTTTGATAATTAGCGCCACCTATTGAATCATCCATATAGTAATTAAATAATAAATTAATATTGTCAACAACTTCTTTGCGGGACCTAAAATTTTGTTTTAAATCAATTTTTATGCCACCATCACTATTAGTATATGTATCATATTTATGTTTAAATATACTTGGATTCGCATTTCGAAAGCGGTATATGGATTGTTTAATATCACCAACCATATAGACGTTATTATTACTTATTAAAGATATAACACTTTCTTGAAGGTCATTAGTATCTTGATATTCATCAACCATTATTTCTTTAAATGATGATGTTAGTTCTTCCTTGACAATAGGATGACACTTTATAACTTTTATTAACATTTTGATGACATCATTAAACTCATAAAAGTTTTTTTCATGTTTATAAGCCATCATTTGTTCATCAAGATGTGTTATTATGTCTAATATTATGGTAACATAATCGTAAGACATAGTGATTTTATGTTTTATATCCTCAAAGTCATCATATGAACATAAATTTTTGACATCATCACATGCTTTTTTCAAATTTTCCTTAAGTATTTTTAATTCTTCAGGACTATTTTTTGGCAAAGGTGGTAATTTTATATTGGCGCTAATTTTAATAGTATCATAGGTATCACTATTTAATAATTCTTTAAGTGCTGTTTCTAGTTTACTATAAAAAGGTCCACTATCCATAATGCTTATATCATATAAAATATTTTTTATTTCATCTATTTTATCAAGGATAATATGCATATATTTTTGGATATTACATTTAACTTTTTCATCACTACAAAAGGTATCTTTATAATCCTGTATATATTGAAGCGTATCACTTTTTAAAGATAATTTTTCATCAATAGTTAAAATATTTTTTTTGATTTGGCTATCATCTTTTAAACAAAAATCACCTATTAATTTTAAAAATAAAGGATTTTTTGTTTCATATAATTCACTAAAAATATTATCTAGTATTTTTTCTTTTTCTAAATTTATTAAGCTACTATCACCTATACTAATATTTGGTGATATATCAAGTAAATAATGATACTTTTTAACCATCGATAAAGCAAAACTATCAAACGTTGTTATATAAGATATATCAAGTAAATTAAGTTGATTTTTTAATTGTGAGTTTGCTTTTATACCATTTCTAATTCGCTCTTTCATCTCATGGGCAGCAGCATTTGTAAATGTTAAAATGAGAAGTTCATTTATATTCACACCTTCATTTAATTTACGTAAGACTCTTTCTGTAAGAACAGCTGTTTTACCTGAACCAGCCCCAGCTGATACAATGATGTTCGTCTTTTCGGTATCTATAGCTTGTTTTTGTTCTTTTGTCCAATCTGGCATTTAATCACCTTCTATAACTTGTTTATTATTTTCATTCATGTAACATAAATCTTTATATTTACAATATTCACAGCTGACATTTTCGCCATCTATTTCTTTGGGGTTAATTTTAAAATCAGCATTACAAATTCCATCAATGGCTTCATTTATTTTATCATCTGTTATTTTGAGTAAAGAATCTAACTCATCTGAACTAAAGACTTTACTATAATAACTAAAACCATTATTGGTGGTTTTCATTCCCCTTATCATTTCACTATTTTGATAGGTACTATCAAACTCTTTTAAAATATTTTCATCATTAGTACTTAAACCCATGAGTTTCAAATTATCATATTTTTTTTGATTATATTCTTCTTTAGTTGTTGCTTCTATATCAGGTGAAAAAAGTTTTTGATAGTATAAGCCACTGATAATAGGCTTTGGAAATAAATGACTTTGACTAATAAGATAAGCATATATAGGAAGTTGTAAAGTAAGACCATAACGAACTTTTTTTAAATCGACAGAAATATTTCCTGTTTTATAATCAACAATCGATACATATGTTTCACCATCTTTTTCCATAAACATTATTTTATCAATAATACCCATTAAAGTAACTTTAATATGATGTTTTTTTTCGATATATATTTTTTGTTCATAAAGTTCTGACGTAAAATGGGTTAATTTTTTTTGTTTATGCATAACTTCGATAATTATTTTTAGTTCATCACTTATTTTTTGTAACAAAAATTTTTCTTTTGGTTGAATCTCACAATTACAGTTATCCATATAATGAGAAAATTCTTGTTCATAATTAAAGTCTTCTTTAAAACAATTTTCTAACATATGATGGACTAAACTTCCAATAAAAGCAGAAAAATTATTTTGAAATGGATCTAATTTTAAGATGTTATTAATATAAAATTTGAATTGGCATTTATAAAAATTATCAATAGATGTATAAGATAAAAGTAATTTTTTGCCAAGATAATCAAGCAATTTATCTTTGTCAATTTGTGTATAATTATTATTATATTTTCGGTACTCTATATCCTTAAAATTAGATATTAGTAAACTAAGTGTATCACTTTTGACACCATACTTGACATAATCATCCAGTCTTTTACCTAGTTCTAATTTTAAATATAATGGTGAATAACTTTCCAAATAATTATTTTTCTTTTCGGTAACCTCAAACTGTAAAACATCATTTAAACTAGATAAATAATATTTTTGAAAATTCGTTTTTTTCTTGCTCGTAATTATTAAATTTTTCATATTTAAAATGATCTTAATTATATGATTTTTTATGGTTTCATTTAATTCTGTAGTTGTTTCAGTGCCAAGTTCTTTTTTCATTTCATCCGTTATAAAAGAATCATCTTTATATATTTTAGGTATATTCTCCTGATTAAAACTTAGTAAAAAGATATAATCATCTCTATTTATGTCCATAGAATCAATATCTACAATTTCAAGTGCTCCTGAGTATTTTTTTTGATAACACTTTGCACGCTTTAATTCATATACAAGCATATCTTTTATCTCTTTGTAATCATGGCACCATGAATATTTATTACAGATATCAATAATGATATCAATATTGGCTAGTGTTTCCTCATCTAAAACAAAATGGTCTTTTATTTTTTGGATAGTAAGATGAATATCACTTTCAATATTGTCAAGAAAATATTTTCCGATAATAGTACCATATAGAGCATGTGAAGGAAGATTAACTTTTAAACCATAAAAATTAAAGATGTTTTCAAGCATAAAGAAATAGTCATTAGGAATATTGGTTAATTTTATGTTATCGATACTAATATTTTGCTCAATTAACTTTGATATTTCTTCACATACATAACTTATTTCGTCTTGCATAGTTTCAAATAAATAAATAGGTTTAATATAAGTATTACTTTGTTCATCATTTATAATTTCATAATTTTTGTTAGGTAGTATTGTATCAATATATTTATAATCGGTTTCAATATTGTAAAAATATATTTTTTTATCGAAAATACTTTGCTTAAATGTGTCATCAAATATAAGTAAATTATTTGCAAGAAGTTCCTTTTTAATTTCAAGTAACTGGCGAAGTTTTACAGATTCATAGTTTTGATCTTTAACATAATATATATTTTGAAGATATACTAAAGCATTTTCATATGACCATTTATATTTTTTCATTAAATAAAAAATCGTCTTTGTATCATAGTCAAAGGTCATTTTCTTTATAAATTCTACTAAATCCATCATTTTAAAACTTGGTATTATTTTATTTTGATATAGTAAATCTAAAATCTTATTTTTACTTACATTATTACAAATAATAAGTATATCACCATTTTGTTTTATAAAATCAATCATACTATCCCTCTTTTTTGTAAACTTATTAAATAAAGCAATTATGCCATATATTTAGACCTAGCATTTTTGCATCTTACTTAATTTCTTAATTTACCTCTTATATTTTATCATACAAAGGTTCGGATATCAATATTTTTATATAAAAGAAAAAATCCACTATTTTTGACTAGTTGGATCTTTAAATTTGTCTGTATCAGCTCTTCTATTTAATTCACCGACAATATCTGTAATCGAAAACAAATTATGATTTTCTCCTCCAAGTTTTGCAATTTCCTGTTGAAGAATTTCAATTTGCTGTTCAAGATTTGTATTTATTTGTTTTAATTTCTCATATTCGTGAATTATAACACCTACTTCTGTATTATTTAATATTGGTTTTTCTTTTTCATATTGTTCTAGTTGTTGTTTACATTCTTGAATTTCTTGTTGTAATTTTTTATATTCTTTAAATATGAAATCTATTTCATCATCAGTTAACACTGATTTATCTTCTTTTTGATTTTTCACATCATTTGTGATGATACTAATATTATCAGGGTTTTCAAGGCTTTTTCCACTATTTGACATGTCTACATTCTTATTTTCATTTTCATCTTTTCCCTTATCATTACTTGAAGCTTTTATATCCGTGATAATTTTATTTATATAATAAGGTCTTTGTTCATGGCATTCGCCTTTTTCATCAATTATATATTCTATCATTTTTTGACTTTGAACAAATAGATAACCTTGTTGATCATATCCAAATTGTTTTTCGTAATTAAAGTCTTTACCACATGGATTTTCAACAGATTTTAATTCTTCAAGAGGCCTATTACATACAATTTGATATGTTTTTTTATCCTTATCAATATTAATTGTGATATCATTTTCACCATTAGCTTGTTTCAAATCTGATATATAACAATTAATGACTCTATCAGGAACGCTATATAAAGATGCTTCATATGTTGGATGATATTCATGCATAAAGTCTTTTTTACTAATAGGAATCAATCTGTTTCTTATTTCAGATGTACTATCTAATTTAGAATTATCATGTCCAAACATTTCAAATGATGGAATATTAATATCTTCAATTGGTTTTGACATTTCAATAATACTTATTTTCGAACTACCTGGAACACTATTTTCAATAATTTTTCCTGTTATTGTTACATCAGGATTGGCTTTTTTTATTAAAGTCATTAAATATGATATAGATGGAAACATAACTAATTTATAACGATATTGACCATCACTATCTTTAAAACTCTTTATAGATTTAGAATCTTCTTTCGCTAAATCAACTTTATTTACATCTATTTTCTCTTCCTTTTTAACCACATGGTCAACACCTAAGCATCTAATAAATGAAGGAAAATGACTTAAATCTATGCTCTTTGGATCAATAGATATAAACATATTATAAATATCATCGTTCATTTCATTATCAATTTCAAATATATCATTCATGATAACATTGTTTTTACATGTTTCTATAATAGTGCAATAAAACTCTTTAGTATCATGCTCTTCATATACAATAAATTCTTTGTTAAACTTAGGTAAAAAACCTTTAAATAAAACATCAGTATCAACAAATTTACCATTTTTATTTTGTATTTGACAAGGAACAGTCTTATATGAACGATTCATTTTCTTCCCTTTTGTTATAGTGACATCTATTGTTTCAGCTTCTCTAGTTCCTATTAAATCCCAAACTTTACTAGGAATTGGCTCAATATCAAACTCTATTGAATTATCAACATTTTCACCATTAGCTAAACGTTTTAGAGCATCTTGACATTTTTCAAGTAAATTTATTTTAAATTCCTTAGTTTCTCCATTTTTAAAATAATCTTCAGAACGAATGTTTTTTTCTGAATCATAAATTTCCATTTCTAACAAAGAAATCATATTTTCTAATTTTCTTCTTAATTCATCCACACAAATCCCTCAATTTCTACTAATCATAGTTTATACTATTTTTGCAATAAAATCAAGAGAAATGTATTACTTATATATACTATTCTAATACATCATGAATCTTATTTTCATAATTTCTTTCATAAACAATTAATTTATCATTTTTATCTAATGTTGCAAGTAAGATTTTATCTAAATTATGATAACCTTTAATACTTAATTGTTGATCGAGCCATTCTTTACTTTTATGCATATTTGCTAGATTATTAAGCATATAATGACTATCAATAATTACATTAGCACATAAACTTGCTTGTTCAACTTTTAAATTCATATCTTTAGGTGTCAAAGGTTTATTTTCAGCTTTAGGCAAAATACTAACCTTTCCATTTACTTCCATAATGGCATACTCAATTTCGGAAATATCAAAATAATTATTATTACGACATTCCTCTAACATATCATTAATATCAAATTTTACTTTTTTTAAATTTTTGTCAATTATTTTACCATTTTGAATAAGTAAAGTTGGAACACCTATAAAAAAACGTCTAATTTTAATACTTTTCATTGTAAGCCATGATATAAAAAAGGCAATTAAACCAAAAACAATGACAGCGATAACTCCATTAATATACTGTGTATCTGTATTAATTGATATCTCAGCCGCAAAATTACCTATCGATATACCAACAACATAATCAAATAAACTAAGTTGTGATACTTGTTTTTTTCCTAACATTTTCGTTATTAAGAAAAGCGTTACTAAAGAAAAAAGAGAACGTATTATTACTTCTCCTACTTCTACAAAATCACATTTAAACAAATAATCCATAATTTTTCACCATTTATAGTATTACTTAAAAATTATGATTTATGCTTTTTTTTATGAAAAATCTTTTCTTTTTGGTCTTCACCAATAATGACATCCGTTTTACAAGCAAAAAAGATAACAATTATTAATAAAATACCATATATAATATATCCCAAATATCTATAATCAGTTATATATATAATTGATGCTGCCGCAAATAGAATGTTGATAAAATAAATAATGAGCACCGTTGCTGTTTGTGAAAAATGCCTTTTTAATAATTGATGATGAATATGAAATTTATCGGCTTTAGTTATATTTTCGCCCTTAAGAAGCCTTCTTATAATCGCAAACATAGTATCAAGTATTGGTATTGCAAGAACTAAAAGAGGAATAATTAAAGATGTTAAAGTTACATTTTTAAATCCTAATAAGGCTATACAAGCAATCATAAATCCTAAAAAATCAGAGCCTGAATTACCTGCAAATATTCTAGCAGGATGAAAATTATGAAGCAAAAAGCCTAATGTAGAACCAAGCATAACAAAACATAATATAAAATCTAATCCTGTACGTCTTTGCATAACAGCTATAATGCCAATTGTCAAGAAATAGATAGAACTAATACCACCAGATAAACCATCAAGTCCATCAATTAAATTTAGACAATTAATGCATAATAATATAAAAATAATGGTAACAGGATAACTAAATATACCAAAATTAATATAAAAACCAAAAGCAGATAAATCCGTAATTAAAATTTGGCCATAAAAAACCACAACACATGACGCAATTAACTGAAATAAAAATTGTGTTGAAGCCTTTAGTTCAGTAAGATCGTCAATAATACCAATAATCAAAATAATAAAACTTCCAATTAAAATAGATATCATTTGTGTACTTTGCTCACCAAACAACATATAACCTAGTAAAAAACCTGAATAGATACCAAGTCCACCTAACTTAGGCATATTTTTGGTATGGATGTGCCTTTCTCTAGGAATATCAATAGCTTTTATTTGATAAGCTAATTTTATTATAAAGGGTATTATAAGTGCCACAAAAGTAAATGTTGTTGACACTATAAATAATATTTTTAAAATTAAATCTTTATCCATAATTAACCGCCCTAAATACATTATATCATTTATATTTTAAGATGTAAATTATTAATTTATATAAGCAAACATTTGATGTTTGTAGCAATTCTATTTATTGTTTATATCATTTATCGTATCTTGTTGATGCATCTTTGTTACATTTTGATTACAAGAACATTTTTTAATACATTCTTCAGTAACCTTAAACATATCACGATGAGGTTTTATTTTTTTGATAAAGTTATCTATTTTATTTAATTCCTCTTTCGAAAGGATATTTTGCTTATTCATATTTTACCTCTTCTTTCTAAGAAAATTATCAATATCTGTTTTATCAGGAATTGATGATTCATTAACATCGTGCAAAAGATTACTTCTATCATATGGCACTTCAACAATATCTAAATTAAAATCTCCATTACTATTTTCACTCAATATAGCGTATGAAGCAAGTTCGCTTCCCATATCACCAATTCCCGCAGCTCTTAATGTAATTATATTACCTGATATACTTTCAAAATGTTTATGTCCTTGTATAACAAAATCATTTTTGTCAAATGTTGGCAGCGTTTCATCAATAATTTCTTCATCGAGTGAATGTATTAAAAAAGCCTTTTGACCTGATGAACTCGTTAGTTCAATATAAGGTGGATAATTTTCTAAATTATCTATTTGCTTTCCTGTCCAATCAGCCACCATTTGATTTTTTTGCCCATGAGCTTTAATATGTTGAGGAAGAACTTCTTTTATTTTATGCCCTTCTTGACTTGCTTTAACATATATTTCATGATTACCTTTTACCGATTTAACATTATATTCTTTAAGAAGCTCTAATACTTCCTTAGGATTAGGTCCAACCCCTATATTATCACCAAGTGAATATATTTCTGTAATACCTCTTCTATGCATATCTTCAAGACAAGCTAAAGCAGGTTCATACATAGCGTGTATATCCGTTATAATACCATACTGTTTTGGCCTATCTTGAGCTAAAATATTGCCTAACAATTTTTGTTTCATTTGCATTAAATAATCGAGTTCTGATTGATTATCTTTCATGCTGTTATTTTGATTAATTAATAGTTCTTTAGGATTTTCAATGGTTTCTCCAACGTTTTGTGTTAAAATAAAACTTAAATTATATGTTTGAGCAATTTCTATTTCTTCTTTAGTTAATGTTGATAAATTCCTATTTGCAGGAATAATAATGCCACAAGGTTTTAAACCATCTCTATAAAATAAGGC
>CANQDH010000025.1 GCA_947591565.1 uncultured Bacilli bacterium
TAAAAAAAATTTAGAATTAAATTCTAAATCATTCAAAATTAATGTTACCTGATATAATATCTATTAAATTAGTATAAAATACTTCAAAAATATTGGCTTTTTTAACATCTTGTTTTACCGTAACATTAATTGTTTTAATAATATTATTATCCTCTTTTAAATCAAGTGTTCCAACAATATCGCCTACATTTACAGGTGCTTTTATTTCTTTAACATGAAGTTCATAAGTTACATTTTTTTTATTTTCGATTTTTTTATGTAGTAAACTAACATCTTCCATTGGTACTATTTCAACATATTGTTGTTTTCCTTTATCTACTTTTTTCTTACCTAGAATGCTATCTGTTGATAATAGTTTTTCAAGATCATACTGAGCAAAAGCATAATCTAACATTTGGGTTACTTCAGCATTTCTAGTTTTACTATCAGGCTCTCCCATAACAACAGCAATAAGTCGCATACCATTTTTTTTAGCTGTTGCTGTTAAACAGTACCCAGCACCTGCTGTATATCCTGTTTTAAGACCATCAACACCATCATAAAATCTTACTAATTTGTTAGTATTAACAAGCCATATTTCTTTATCCGTATTTTGTCTTAAATAATCTTCATAAATAGATGTATATTTTAAAACTTCTTCATGTTTTACAAGTTCTTTAGCAATTAAACTCATGTCATAGGCACTAGAATAATGATTAGCAGTATCAAGACCATGAGGATTTTTAAAACTTGTATCCTTTAAACCAAGTTCTTTAGCCCTATTGTTCATCATACCAACAAAGGCTTCTTCAGTTCCAGCAATTTTTTCAGCCATGGCTACAACAGCGTCATTTCCACTAGCAACAGCAATTCCTTTAAAAAGATCTTTGACACTCATTTTTTCATTCGTTTCAAGGAGAATTTGACTTCCACCCATACTAGATGCATGTTCAGATACTGTTACCATATCATCCCAACCAATAACCCCTTTTTCAATATTTTCAACAATTAAAAGCATGGACATCATTTTCGTCATAGAAGCAGGAACTAATTTTTCATGGGCATTTTTTTCATATATAATTTCACCTGTACTGGCTTCTATTAAAATAGCGCTCTTAGCATTTTCAGCAAGTTTGAGCTCTTCAGCCTTTATCTTACAAAATGGTATTAAACATGCTAAAACGATAAATAATATTTTTTTCATTTTCCACCTCTAATAGACTTTATGAAAAAAAAGTCTAATTATGTATAATTTTGACAATTTATAACGATATATATACCATTCTTTCGTTTTAACATTTATTAATTTCAAATTTATGTTGCAACTACCTTGTAATTTATTTTTTTTAACCTTATAATAGATATGGTGATGATATGGTAAAGGAAAGAAAATTAAATGTTAAAAATATTGTTAAATTAGTTATTATTGTTGTTTTACTTATTGTTGTTATTGTTAGTATAAACATCATTAGATATAAAAATAGTGATAAATATAAACTTAAAGAAATTGGTTATAACAAAGAACAAATAGAAGACATTTTAAAATTAGATAAAGAATACCGAAAAAAAATATTAAGTATGGATTATAATGAATTTTTACTTGATTTAATGAAAGAAAAATATTTTTTATTTGAGAATGTTGATAGATATTTAGAATATCATAAAAAAGATGAAAATGAAACAGCTAAAAATGTTGTTGCGATTACAAATGTCGAATCTGATTATGACCACTATACGAATACCAAAGAAACAGATACTTCTAAAGATATATTAATGCTTGTTAATAAATATAATTATCTATCAAAAGATTTTGTTCCTCAAAATATAGTTGAGGTTAAAAACTGGTACTGCTACGGAAATGCAAGTTTAAGAGAAGATGCTTATGATGCTTTTATTGAGATGTTTAATGCCGCTAAAAAAGATGATGTAACTTTAATTATTAATTCTGGATATCGTGATTATCAAGATCAGGATGATACCTATCAAGAATTTTATGATATTTATGGAAAAAATGAAGTTGATAAATTAGCGGCTAAACCAGGATATTCGGAACACCAAACAGGTTTATCCATGGATATTACATCTTATGATGAAACAGCAGATACTGATTTTGAAGATACCGAAGAATTTAAATGGTTACAACAAAACGCTTATAAATATGGCTTTATTTTAAGGTACCCTAAAGGAAAAGAAAAAATAACAGGATATGCTTATGAAGCATGGCATTATCGTTATGTTGGCTTAGAAGCTGCTTCTAAAATAAATGAATTAGATATCACTTTTGACGAATATTATGAATATTTTGTAAAGTAGGACTTCTTCCTACTTTTTTCATATACTATAGTGGTGATGTTATGGATAAACAAAGGATAATTATCTTAACGATTGTCTTTATTTTGATTTTAATATATGAAAAAGATCATTTTTATGAAAATATTAAAATAATTGATAATCCTAATACACTAGATGTCCTCGTCAATAAAAATAATAAATTACCTAATAATTATATACCTAAAGACCTTGAAATATTAAATGTTAACTATGCTTATGAAAATAAATATATGCAAAGAGAAGCTAAAGAGATGTTTGAACAATTAAGTAGTGATGCCGCTAAACTAGGTTACAAAATAATTGCAACCTCGACATATAGAACTTACGATTATCAAAAAGATTTATATAATTTTTATGTTAAGGATAAAGGCTTAGATTATGCAGATAAATGTTCAGCTAGACCAGGTCATTCTGAGCATCAAACCGGTCTTGCTGTTGATGTCGAAGGTTCAAATGCTTCATATGATGATTTCGAAAAATCAAAAGAATTTAACTGGATGATGGAAAATGCCCATAAATATGGTTTTATTTTAAGATATCCTAAAGGTAAAGAACATATTACAGGTTTTAAATATGAACCATGGCACTATAGATATATTGGAAAAGATGCTGCAACTATTATTTATAATGAAAAAATAACTTTGGAAGAATACAAAAAAGATTACCTAACGTAATCTTTAATCGTTTACATATGTATTTAAAGGATTTACTCTATACATTGGTTCATCAAACTTAGATGTTGGTACAAAACCAGACTTTGCATTTATAACATCAGGTATACGATTAACAACTGTGGCACAAGTTAATTCTACGGTTGCGGGTTTATTGATAACAAGTGTCGTATCAGGTTCACCCATAACTGTCCATTCATTTTTGTCAAATTCTTCGTGATTATAAACTTTACCTATACATTCAGATTCTATTGTAATTCCTTCTTTGGTTTCACTTGTTACAACAGCACTCATACCCGTTGCCATACCAGCTTTAATAGTCATATTTAAAGTTGTAGATGTTATATCATAGCTATTCGTTTGGGGTATACATACTTGTTTTTGACTGATAATTGTTAAACCTAATTTATCAGCAAGCCATCCATTGACATTCCACATATAAGATGGTAAATATTTGCCATCATTAATAATTTTAGCTCTTTCTTCATCAGTAATACGGTCAACACTAGCAACTTCTTTATCAAATTGTTCTAGTGAAAGACCAGCACCATGGGCTTTAGCAAGAGCAATACCATAATCTTCAACATTATATGAAGAACTACCCTTTATTTTCGTTATTTTGTGAGTTGAAGCTGCAATGCCACTAATCAAATTACCCCAGTACAAATCTTGATAACCACTTCCGGTTATTGTACAATTGTTTTCTTTAGCTAATCTATCTATTTCCTTAGTTAAATTAGGATTAGAATTATATGAGTAGAAAGCTTCTTCACATGTCGTAATAGCGTTTACCCCACATTTGGCACATAAAAGTAGTGCATCACTTACATCTGATAATAAACTCATAGTTGTAATAATACAAATATCAGGTTTAACCGTTCTAAGCAAATTTTCAGCATCTTTAACATCTGATACTACAACATTCATTTTTTGAGTACCCATGATGTCGCCAATATCTTTACCAATAACATCGGGATTAATATCAACAGCACCTACTATTTCGGCACCTTTTTCATATACGTAGCGCATGGTATAGACGCTCATTTTACCTGTTCCATATTGAACAACTTTTATTTTTCGATCCATCTTCTATCCTCCTACTATAATCATACACCAAAAAAAGATTTTTTTAAACGTCAAAAGCATTTATTTGACAACACTTTGACACTTGTAAATGGTCTGTCTATTTTGACATTTTGAGTAAATTCATTATAAAAGAAAAAAGATAGAATAAATCTATCTTAAACAAATTTACAACAAGGTCCATTATCTATGTTGCAAACTTGATTTTCTTCTGAACATGTATATTGTGGTGTATAACTATGATTATAGATATGACGGTTTATAACATGTGTATGGATTGGGCAAACATGTGAATGCCCTTTTTTGATAGACTATTCTTAAGTGCAAGCATTTAATAAAGTCATTATACTTATTAAATCATTATCACTTAACTTTTCAGCAAATTTTAAGCGTCTAATTTCATAATCTATACTTCTAATATGTTCACACAAAACTGAACCATGTACGTCTTTTGTATCCTCTAATTGATAATGCGTTGGAAATTCTTTATCATTAGAGGTAATAGGACACACAATAACCATTTTTGTATGCTCATTAAAAACATTATTACTAATTACAACGGCTGGTCTAAATCCTGATTGTTCATGACCTTTTATGGGATTAAAATCTAGAAAAACAACATCACCCTGTTTCGGCACATATTTTTTTACCATATTTCTTTTCCTACACTTTCATCCCAAGAAAAAGTTTTTGCCAAATTTTTTCCATGATATTTTTTGAATCTTTCCTCTAATGATATTTTCTTTTTTTGAGGTACACTTATAACTATTTTATTATCATCAAGTTTCATATCTAATATATCATTAGTTTTTATATTTAAAGATTTTAAAATATTACTAGGAATCCTAATTCCTAAAGAATTACCCCATTTTTGAAGTTTAGCTTCCATACAACCATCTCCATTCATGTATAGTATATACAATGTTTATACATTTGTCAATAATATTTTTTCTTATTACATCCTAATTAATACACATCCTTAAATGTAACTCTAATATTTATATTCTTATTTTCAAATATTTCGATTCTATCAATTAGATTAATGATAAGTTCTCTATTCGGTTTTTTCATAGATAAAAATCTATGAATATATTCTGTTATCATTTTATTTTTTGTTTCTTCACTTATCGTATCATTAATATTATTATTTAATTCACTATATTTTTTTTGCTTTATTAAAAGTTCATTTTCAAGTTTTAATTTAACTCTTTCAAATTGTTCTTCCGTTATTTTTTTATTTAATTTATCAATATAAATATCATCTAAATTATCATTAATTTGTTTAAGATCATTATGAAGTATCTCTAGTTCCTTTTTATTATTAACTGTACCCATTTTATCTAAATTAGATAAAATACTATCTTTTATTTTATCTTTCATAATAAAATTAGAACACATTTTAGTAAGTGAATTAATAATAACTTTTTCAAGCTCATCATAATTATTTGAATGTGTCGTACAAAGTCTTTGCTTCATATAAGTTCTATAGTAATTACAAATAGTGTAGCATCTATTATCTTTTTTTCTTCTAGATGTAATAGATATTCGGTGTCCACAATCACCACAATATAAAAGTCCATCTAATAAATGATTTTCCTTTTTTTCACATCTACCTACATTTTTAGGTATTCTTGTTTGTACTTCATAGAATAATTCTTTATCAATTATTGCTTCATGAGTATTTGGTACAATAATATAATCACTTTCCATATTCTTAGCAACCTTTTTAATTTTATAGTTAATTTTATTTCTTTTATTTTGAACTAAATCGCCTATATACATTCTATTTGTTAAAATATCGCTAATGGTTTTAGAATGCCACTTTCCATATTTTAAATGATAATTATTTTTCCATTCAAAGCGATAATACTGAGCAGGCGTTTTTACTTTTTCATTAGTTAATTTTTGGGCAATTTTATAAAACGATAGACCACTTAGACACATATCAAATATTCTTTTTACTATCCTTGCCTGTTCTTCATTGATAACTAAGTGATTTTTATTATCCTTATCTTGTTCATATCCAAATGGTGTTCGTCCACCTACCCATTTTCCTTCTTTCATTTTGGCTTTTAAACTCGATTTGATTTTTTTGGAAATATCTTTAGCATACATATCATTCATGATGGCTTTAAATGGAGCAATATCGTTATTTGAATTATCTAAAAAGGTATCTATATTATCCGTAACAGCAATATATCTAATATGATGTTCTGGAAAATATTTTTCGACAAAATTACCTGTTCCAATATAATCTCTTCCAAGTCTAGATAAATCCTTAGTAATAACCATATTTACTTTGTGATTCTCAATATCTCTAAGTAATTTTTTAAAAGCAGGTCTTTCAAAATTAGTTCCCGAATAACCATCATCAATATAAATATCATATACTTTTAAATTATTTTCTTTAGTATATTGAAGTAATAAACTTTTTTGATTTGTAATACTTTCGCTAAAATGTATCTTATCATCATCTTCACGAGATAATCTTATATAAAGACCAGCATTATACATTTTATTTAAATTTTCTAACAATTTTTATCTCCTAAAGATATAGGATATGATAATAGTTTATCTTTTTTATTTTGAGAAATCATAAAGATATATTTTTTAAGTTCTTTATTTAAAACTTTTAGAAAAATATCATGAATATCTATTTCTTCACTAAAGATATAATTAATTTGGTACTTATCCATATTTTTATTCCCCCATTTAAATTTATGGACAAATAACGCATTTTAGTAATATTAAATGTTTATGACGTAATTTATAAAATAGTATACCAATTGCAAAGAAAAAATCACCCTATCATTTTTATAGGATGATGCTATTAATTATGTTCTTCTATTTCGAAATTTAATAATTCTTCACAAATTTTTTCAAACAAATCTTGTTCATGTTTTATAGTATCGATTAAAAACATTTTATCATTTTTATATTCTTTTAAACCTCTCATATAATAAGCTTTATCAGTATCTAATACATTAAATGGCATAACGTTATTTTTTAAACATTCTTTAAACATTATTATTCTGCCTACACGTCCATTTCCATCACCAAATGGATGAATACACTCAAATCTAAAATGAAAATCAACTATATCTTCTAGTGTAATATTAGTTTTAGAATTATATTCTTTTAATAATTGTTCTATTTCTTTTTCTACATCATCAGGTGATGTAGTATTGATAACATTAACAACACCTATAATACTAGGAACAACTTTAAATCCACCAACATTATATCGAGGATTTTCTTCATCACTAGTATTTCTTTTTAATATCTTATTCATTTCAATTATCATATCTTTAGTTAAAGGTTCATCTATATGATCTAACATATAACAAAATAATTTAAAATGATTTTTAGATTCAGTTAAATCATCTAATTTAATTAAACAATCGTTTTTAGGAATAAAAGAAGATGTATCAAATATCGCCTCAGTTTGTTCACTAGTTAATCTACTACCTTCAATTTTATTTGAATTGTAAGCAAAATTAACTTGGCAATAATGATATATATTACCCTTAAATTTAGATTCTTTTTGTTTAATCAATTAATGTTTTATTTTATTTATATTCATAAAATCACCTTTTAAAACTCGTATCCATAAATTTTTTATTATAATAATCTACGGCCGTCGTAATTAAGTTATTACTTAATTCTTTAATAGTTTCACTAGATTTGATAGCAATTAAAAATTTATCATTTCCTAAAGTATCTATTAAATATTTAACCATTAGATAAGCATAATCATAACTATTATAGTCATGCATACCAAATTCATGTTCTAACTCATACATTGGAGGAATGTTTATTTTATTAATATACTCATCAAGTAAATATTTGATACCTTTACTATATGTTCCATCTAAATATTTGAAGGTGCCCTCTGTTAACCATTCCGGTTGTTTACCATAAATTATACTTTGAATACCATGAATTTCTTCATGAAAAATAACGCTTTTATATTCCTCTTTACACCATTCGTTTTCACTAAAGTTATCATTTGGTTCAAAAAAATTTAAAGTGTTATCTTCATCTTTATAACAAGCACACATATAAGAAGGCATACTTGCAAAACCTCTAGTTTTCATTCCACTTACTAAATCACTAATAGTATTATAAATATATATATTAAAATTAAATTGTCCGTTGTCAGTGACATTAAAAAAATCTAAAATTTCCTTTTTCCTGGAAATTAATATATCCTCTACCTCAGCTTGATAATTTTTATTTCTATTGGTGCAAATATACTTATTCATAAAATCACTTACTTTCTAGATTTTACCATTCTATTTATTATATTCTTTTAAAAATTCTTCCAATTCTTTTTCATTTGAAAATATTTCTTCAAAAATATTATATAGTGTATCTGTTGCTTCATACTCTCCAATTGCATAACATTTTTTCCCTAACCCATATGCAATTCCTGATTCAATATGTGCTGCCTTACCTGCAGGTAAAACAAGTAGTAAATTTTTTGAATTTTTTTCTCCTTCTAAATCAGTATGAAATAATTTTAAAACAATATCACTTTTTAATCCTAGTGATTCAAACTCTTTTTGTTTTTCTTCAGGGGTTTGATTTTTATTTCCATATCCCCAATCATTTTCATTTTTTAAAAAACAATAATATGATACTTTGTATTTATCAAACAAATTACATATCTTTAAAATATTTTCTTTATTCCTAGCTCTACCGGCTATAAAAAATTCATATTTATTATTCATATAGATTATCCTTTCAAATTAACAATTATTAATTGTTCTCTATCAATTATATCATAAAAAGACATTTATTATCAAAATGCCTTTAGTTTGTACTTATCTATCTTCAAATTTTAGCTTATCAGAAGTGATCACCTACACATATTATATCAAAGATAGTTTTATATGTTAGTTATGGCGATTATCATATTCTTAGTTAAGAATTATTTTATTTATATTCATACTATATATCCTCTAGCAAAATCTTAACTCCTGACTCACAATGTTTGAAAAATTCTAAAATAGTTATATGATACTTTGGTTTTTTATATTCATATAATACGATATTTTCACTATCACATTGATTACTTAACTCATATCTAATAAATTTATCTCTAACATCTAATAGTAAATCTTTTTTCGTATTATATTCATGTATCCCTTCAAATCTTTTCCATGAATGTTCAAACCAAAAATATTTATCATTCTTTTCATAAGTTAAGAATGTATGAGTTGGGCATTTACCACCATCATAATATACTATAAAATAAGTTTTTACATTCCAATCATTTCCTTTAAAATAATATCTTTCAAGTTCTACCTGGTCCCAACAAACGCCAATTTTATTTTTAATAATTTCTTTCGGATTTTGCAACATATAATTATTAGAAATTTTTTCGTCTGCTACACGATGTTTGTTTCCGTTTTTATCTAACCATCCATAATCGATATTTTGCATTAAGTTCATTATCTCATATTCATTATAATAATTCCAAATATTAAGTTGCCCTTTAGATTTTATGGGTTCTATCACCTCAATATCTTCTAATATCCAAGCATAACGCCCCTCTTTATATTCTCCGCATATATATTCTTGGTAATTATCTTTTTTCATTTTGTTTACATATTCTTCATTCATATAAATGCAATCAACTAAATGGCATTTGCAAATAATATTTCCAAAATTTAATAATGTATTATCTACTAATGCCATCAATTCTTTTCTTTTTATCAATTCTTTTGAAATTTTAGTAGCACTAGCATGAATATATAATTCACCTCTATAATCAGTTTTCCAACTTCGAGTTTCTATTTTTTTCTTTTTTTCTTTAATTAAAGTAGCAAATGGTTCTGTTATACTTAACACTTTCATTATAATTCACCTACAAATAGTATATCATAAAAAAATATTAATCTATTATATTTAATTTTAGTCTATCATAAATTATCACACATGTGGAACTTCATGATAAAATTCTTTTTCAACACATTTTGTAATAGCTGGTTCCATTACACATTGTTCCATTTGTGGTTGTCTATCGCAACATCCCATCATTTGTTGATTAGGACAACAATTTTTACCAAACATTTTTCTTTCCCCCTTATCTAATTTATGATATGAGGAAAAAAACTTTTTGCATATGTAATTTGCCTCAAAATAGTTTTATAATTTTATACATTTTAGTATTTTGTAAAATTTTTATCAACATAATTGCAAATATGATATAATGGTGAAAAGGAGGAGAAAATGAAAAGAATTTTTAAAGGCATTATTATCGTATCATTAGTTATTATGTTAGCTGGATGTGGACAAAAGAAAACATCATCTATTCCTACATCAACAAATCCAATCAAAACGTGTACTTTAAGTAGCAGTAGTACACTTGAAGGAAATGCTTTTGATATGAATAATGAATATAGGATTTATGGTACTGATGGACTTGTTTCTAATGTTACAACCATCGAATCTGTTACATCAGATAGTCAAGATGTTTTAGATTATTTCCAAGAAACTGTTGATGCACAATATAAAGCTATAAATGATGTTTATAGTGGATATGATTATAGTTTTAAAACAGATGGAAACACACTTACTATAACAACTAATATTGATTATAATAAGATGAATCTAAAACAATATATTCAAGATAATAATATGCAAAGTTATGTTAATAGCAATAATCAATTTACAGTTGATGGCATAACAAGAATTTATACA
>CANQDH010000026.1 GCA_947591565.1 uncultured Bacilli bacterium
TAAAAAAAGTTCAAAAACGTCTTGATTTTCATATGATAATACTGTATAATTTTGAATGTGTGATGCGCGTTGATGTGTGAGGTTGCCGATACGCCAGGTTAAGTTGTAAGAAAAAATAACCTAAATATCGGGTTTTTACACGGAGCATGTCTATACAGGAGATATAGGCGAGAGGAGGAAAAAAGATGGCAACAACAAAGGTTAATATCAAATTGAGAGGCTTTGAACACAAAAGTGTTGACTTAGCTTGCGCTAAAATAGTTGAAACAGTTAAAAGAACCGGAGGCGAAGTTAGCGGACCAGTTCCACTACCAACTGAGGTTGAAAAAATTACTATTTTAAGAGCTGTTCACAAAGACAAAGATTCTCGTGAACAATTTGAAAAAAGAACACACAAAAGATTAATTGTTATCAATAATCCTAGCAAGGAAACGATAGATGCTATTACGCATTTAGATATTCCAAGCGGTGTTGATATCAAAGTAAATTTATAGGAGGAAAGAAATATGAAAGGAATCTTAGGTCGTAAAATAGGAATGACTCAAGTTTTTACTAAGTCAGGTAAATTGATTCCTGTAACTGTTATTTCTATTGAACCAAATATTGTTACACAAATTAAAACAAAAGAAAATGATGGTTATGAGGCAATTCAAGTTGGCTTTGGCAATTTGAGAGATAAATTAGCGACAAAAGCATCAATGGGTATTACAAATAAAGCAGGTACTACACCTAAGCGCTTCTTTAGAGAATTTAGGGGAGTAAACATTAATGATTATACTGTAGGTAAAGAAATTAAGGCTGATATTTTTACTGAAGGCGAAATGGTTGACGTAACAGGCGTTACAAAAGGTAAAGGCTTTGAAGGCGTTATTAAACGTCATAATCAAAGTAGAGGACCTATGGGTCATGGTTCACAATATCATAGATCACCAGGTTCTATGGGTACAATGAGACCAATGCGTGTTTTAAAAGGTAAAAACTTACCAGGACATATGGGATGTGAAACAGTTACAATTCAAAATTTAAGTATTGTTAGTATTGATTTAGAAAATAACTGCATTTTAGTTAAAGGAAATGTTCCAGGTGCTAAAAATGCTCTAGTTATGATTAGAACAGCTGTAAAAAATGCTGACAAAGTTAACAATATGGAAGAATTAATTTGTTACGATGTAACTGAAGAAGCTGAGTCTAAAGATGAAAAAGTAGAAGAAAAGGCTGAAGCCGAAACTGAAACTGTAGAAACAGCTGAAGCTGAAACGGCTGAAAATTAGTAGGAGGTACATATGGAAAAAATACAAGTATTAAATACTAAAGGCGAAAAAGTTAATGACATTAAATTAAACAAAGACGTTTGGGCAATTACACCAAATGACAGCGTTTTATATGATGCCTTAACACTTACAAGAAATTCTTTAAGACAAGGAACAGCTGATACTAAAACACGCTCAGAAGTAAGTGGTGGAGGAAGAAAACCATGGAAACAAAAAAGAACAGGTCGTGCTAGACAAGGATCTACAAGAGCACCACACTGGCCAGGTGGAGGAATCGTTTTTGGACCACATCCAAGAAGTTACTCTACGAAAATGAACAAAAAAGAAAGAAGATTAGCGTTAAAATCAGCTTTATCATACAAAGCTATCGAAAGCAAATTAGTCGTTATTGATAGTTTAGATATTACTGATTCAAAAACAAAAACAATGGTTAATCTTTTAAATGATTTAAAATTAACAGGAAACATTTTAATTGTGACTGATAATTTAAATGAAAACATTATTTTAGCATCTCGTAATTTAGCAAATGTTATTTTACTTGAAGCAGGAGAAATCAACACATATGATGTCATCGCTGCTGATGTAATGGTAGCAACCGAAGGTGCTATTAAGAAAATAGAGGAGGCGCTTGTTTAATGAATAGTTACAGAGATATTATCAAAGGACCAATCATTACTGAAAAGACTTCTACTTTAAAACAAAATGAAAACTCTATTACATTTAGTGTAGATGTTAAAGCAAATAAAGTGCAAATTAAACAAGCTATTGAAAAAATATTCAATGTTAAAGTTGAAAGTGTCAATACCATCAATGTTAGACCAAAGAAAAAAAGAGTTGGTCGATATGTTGGTCAAACTAATAAAGTTAAAAAAGCAATTGTTAAGTTAAAAGAAGGAAGTTCAATCGAACTTAACTAAAGGAGGATATATATGCCAGTAAGAGTTTATAAACCAATGACTAATGGTTTAAGAGGAAAATCAACTCTTATTAATGATGAAATTACTAAGAGTACACCAGAAAAATCATTAGTTGTTACACTTAAGAAAAATGGTGGACGTAATAATCAAGGAAGAATAACGGTTAGACATCATGGTGGTGGAGCTAAAAGAAAATACCGTGTTATCGATTTTAAAAGAGATAAAGATGGTGTTATCGGAATAGTTGCTTCCATTGAATACGATCCAAATAGAACCGCTAACATTGCTTTAATTAATTATGCTGATGGAGAAAAGAGATATATTGTTGCTCCAAAAGGTTTAAAAGTAGGAGATAAAATTGAATCTGGAGATAGTGCCGATATCAAAATTGGTAATTGTCTACCACTTAAGAAAATTCCTGAAGGTACATTAATTCATAATATTGAATTAAAACCTGGAAAAGGCGGACAAATAGTTAGATCTGCAGGAGCTAGCGCTCAAATATTAGGTAGCGAAGGAAAGTATGTTTTAATTCGTTTAACAAGTGGAGAAGTACGTAAAGTATTAGAAACTTGCCGTGCATGTGTTGGTGAAGTTGGAAATGCTGACCATGAACTTGTTAATTTAGGTAAAGCAGGACGTACAAGACATATGGGTATTAGACCAACTGTTCGTGGATCTGTTATGAACCCTAATGATCACCCTCATGGTGGTGGAGAAGGACGTACACCAGTTGGACGTAAAGGACCAGTTACACCTTGGGGTAAACCTGCACTTGGTTATAAAACACGTAACAATAAAAAAGCTTCAAATAAGTTAATTGTTCGTCGTCGTAAAAAATAGTGAAAGGATGGTTAAATAGATGGCTAGAAGTTTAAAAAAGAAACCTTATGTTGGTGGTCATTTAATGGCCAAAATCCAAAAGGTTAATGAGTCTGGAAAAAAAGAAGTTATTAAAACATGGTCTCGCCGTTCAACCATTTATCCTGAATTTGTAGGCCATACATTTGCTGTTCACAATGGTAAAGAATTTATACCTGTATATGTAACAGAAGATATGGTTGGTCATAAATTGGGTGAATTTGCCTTAACACGTAAGTTTGGTGGACATGGCGAAAATAAAGAAAGTAAATAGTTACCAGGAAGGAGGACTTATATGGAAGCTAAAGCAATCGCAAAAGAAGTTAGAATTGCTCCTCGTAAAAGTCGTTTAGTTATTGATTTAATACGTGGTAAAGATGTTATCGAAGCTGATAAAATCTTAAGTAACATAAATAAAGAAGCAGCTCGTATAATACGTAAAGTATTAACATCTGCTACAGCAAATGCTGAAAATAATTTAAGCTTAAATAAAGAAAATTTATATGTTAAAGAAGCTTATATTAATGAAGGCAGAGTTTTAAAAAGAATGAAATTTGGATCTCGTGGACATGTTGATCCAATTAAGAAAAGAACTAGTCATATTACAGTTATTGTAAGTGAGAAAAATTAAGCAAAGGAGGGAATCTAATGGGTCAAAAGGTTAGTCCCGTAGGACTTAGATTAGGTATTAATAAGAAATGGCAATCAAATTGGTTTGCTGATAAGAATTTCGCTGAATACTTAGAAAAAGATAGAAAAATTCGTGAATTTCTTGATAAGCAATTAAAGGATGCTGCTGTTTCAAGCATTGTTATCGAAAGAAATAGTTCAAAAACAAATATCGTCATTAACACTGCTAAACCAGGTGTTGTTATAGGTCATGGTGGCGATGAAATTGATAAAATGAAACAAAAATTATCAAAATTAGTAAAAGAAGATGTTCAAATATCTATCATGGAAATTAAAAATCCAGATTTAGATGCATCTTTAGTTGCTGAAAATATAGCACATCAAATTGAAAATCGTGTTTCATTCAGAATTGCGCAAAAAAGAGCAATTAGAAATACATTAAAAGCAGGAGCTAAAGGAATTAAAACTTCTGTATCTGGTAGACTTGGTGGTGCTGATATGGCTAGAACCGAAGGATATACAGAAGGGAATATTCCACTTCATACTTTAAGAGCTGATGTTGATTATGCACATAAAGAAGCAAATACAACATATGGTAAAATCGGTGTAAAAGTATGGATATATAAAGGAGAAATCCTTCCTGGAAAATCAGTTAAGGGAGGCAAGACAGATGGCAGTCATTCCGAAAAACACTAAATATCGTAGACCACACCGCCTTCGTTATGATGGCACTAGCAAAGGAAATACATCACTACATTTTGGTGATTATGGACTTATGGCTATGGAGGGTGCATGGATTACTCAACAACAAATTGAAGCTGCACGTGTTGCTATGACACGTTATATGAAACGTGGAGGAAGAGTATGGATTAATATTTTCCCACACCTTTCATTAACAAGAATACCTCTAGAAACGCGTATGGGTAAAGGTAAAGGTCAACCAGAATTATGGGTTGCAGTTGTCAAAAAAGGAAAAATTATGTTTGAAATAGGTGATGTTGATGAAGCAACAGCTCGTGAAGCATTAAGACTTGCTATGCATAAACTTCCAATCAAATGTAAATTTGTTTCTAAAGAAAGTGGTGAAGCTAATGAAAAATAGTGAAATTAGAGAACTAACTAATGAACAAATTTTAAAGAAAATTGATGAATACAAAGAAGAACTATTTAATTTACGTTTTAGCCAAGCTACAGGTAATCTAGAAAAACCTTCAAGAATTAGAGAATTAAGAAAATTAGTTGCACGTATGAAAACTATTTTACGTGAACGTGAACTTAAGGAAGACTAGGAGGTTAGTATGGAAGAAAAAAGAAAAAGTGAATTAATTGGTAAAGTTGTAAGCGATGGTAGTAAAGCCGATAAGACAATTAAAGTTTTAGTTGAAACTTATAAAAAAGATTCATTATATGGTAAACGTGTTAAATATTCAAAAAAATATACAGCACATGATGAAAAAAATGAAGCTAAAATCGGAGATACTGTTCGTATTGTTGAAACTAGACCATTATCAAAAACAAAACGTTATCGTTTAGTTGAAATTATAGAAAAAGCAATTATTTTATAGTTGCAAGCAAGTAAAGGAGGATTATTATGCTTCAACAAGAAAGTCGCTTGAAAGTCGCTGATAACTCTGGTGCTAGGGAAGTAAGTATCATTAGAGTTTTAGGTGGCAGCAAGAGAAAATTTGGTAATATTGGCGATACAGTTGTTGTAACTGTTAAAAAAGCCACTCCTACAGGAACAATTCAAGCTGGAAAAGTCGTAAAAGCTGTTATTGTTAGGAGCAAATTTGGTCGAAGAAGAGAAGATGGATCATATATAAAATTTGATGATAATGCTTGTGTTATTATTAAAGATGACAATAGTCCAGTTGGAACTCGTGTATTTGGACCAGTTGCACGTGAATTGCGTGATAATTTTATGAAAATCGTATCACTTGCTAAAGAAGTGTTATAGATCTAGGAGGGAAACTCATGAACTTTAAAACAGGAGATAAAGTTGTTGTCATCGCTGGTAAAGATAAAGGAAAAGAAGGTAAAATTGTTAAAACTTTAAAAAGTGAGAACAAAGTTATCGTTGAAGGTATTAATATGGTTAAAAAGCATGTTAAACCAAATGGTAATAGTACTGGTAGCATTATAGAAATGGAAGCGCCAATTCATGCTTCTAATGTTATGATTCTTGATCCAAAAACAAATAAAAGAACCAGAATCGGACATACAACAGATAAAAAAGGTAAAAAAGTTAGATGTACAAAAAAATCTAATGAAATAATTGGTTAATTGGAAGGAGGGTATATATGAACCGCCTAAAAGAAAAATATAATAACGAAGTTATACCAAGTTTAAAAGAAAAATATAATTATTCTAGCATTATGGCAGTACCAAAATTAGAAAAAATAGTTGTTAATATTGGATGTGGAGATGCATCACAAAATAGTAAATTATTAGAAGCTTCTATGAATGATCTTGAACTTATTACAGGTCAAAAACCAGTTGCAACTAAAGCTAAAAAAGCTATTGCCGGATTTAAAATTCGTGCTGGTCAACCAATCGGTTGCAAAGTAACATTACGTGGAGAAAAAATGTACAATTTCCTAGATAAATTATTTAGTATTGCACTTCCACGAGTTAGAGATTTTAGAGGAGTTTCACCTAAAGCATTTGATGGACGTGGAAATTATACTTTAGGTTTAAATGAACAATTAATTTTTTCAGAAATAGAGTATGATAATATCGTTAAAGTACGCGGAATGGATATCATTTTTGTTACAACAGCAAAAACTAATGATGAAGCGTATGATCTCTTAAAAGGCCTTGGTATGCCATTTAAGAAGTAATTAAATTAGGAGGAAATTATGGCTAAAAAAAGCATGATTATAAAAGCTAGTCGTAAACCTAAATTTGAGGTACGTAAGTATACTCGTTGCAATCGTTGCGGTAGACCACATGCTGTACTTAGAAAGTATGGAATTTGCCGTATTTGTTTTAGGGAATTAGCTTATAAAGGACAAATACCAGGTGTTAAGAAATCTAGCTGGTAATATGGAAGGAGGATTATATGGTAACAGATCCAATCGCAGATATGCTTACAAGAATTCGTAATGCAAATCAAATGCGATACAAAGAAGTTGAAGTACCCGCTTCAAAAATAAAAATTGAAATAGCTAAAATATTAAAAGAACAAGGATTTATTAGCGATTATAAAGTTAATAAAGATAGTTTTCCAAATATGATAACTATGAATTTAAAATATGGACAAAATAAAGAACGTGTAATTACTGGATTAAAAAGAATTTCAAAACCAGGTTTACGTGTTTATGCAAACGCTTTAGATATACCAAAAGTTTTAAACGGATTAGGAATTGCTATTATTTCTACTTCTAAAGGTCTTATGACTGATAAAGAAGCTCGCAAACAAAATGTTGGTGGCGAAGTGCTTGCTTATATTTGGTAGAAAGTAAGGAGGATTAATATGAGTCGAATTGGTAATAGAGAACTTGCCATACCAGAAAATGTTACGGTTACAGTTGACGGTAATGTTGTAAATGTTAAAGGTCCTAAGGGTGAACTTTCTACAAAAGTAAATGAAAATATTACAGTTAAAGTAGAAGGTAATAAAGTTATATGTACAAGAGTAAATGATAACTTTAAAAACTTTCATGGAACAGCAAATGCTAACATCAAAAACATGATTGTTGGTGTAACAGAAGGATTTGAAAAAAAATTAGAAGCAGTTGGTGTTGGATATCGTTTTCAAGTTAAAGGTAATACTTTAGTCATAACAGCTGGTTTTTCACATCCTGTTGAAGTTAATGTACCAAATGGTCTTAAACTTGAAAGTCCAAGTAATACGGAATTATTTATTAGAGGCATTGATAAACAACTAGTTGGAGAATTCGCTGCTAATATCCGTAAGATTAGAAAGCCAGAACCATATAAAGGAAAAGGTATTCGTTACACAGACGAACACATTATTCGTAAAGTTGGTAAGAAAGCTGCTAAATAGTCTAAAGTAAAGGAGAAATACTATGATAAATAAAGTTTCACGCAATGATATGCGTATTTCTAGACATAAAAGAGTTAGAGAAAAAGTTAGTGGAACAGCTAATATGCCAAGACTTAATGTGTTTAGATCTAATAAAAACATTTTTGCTCAAATCATAGATGATGAAGCTGCTGTTACTTTAGTTAGTGCATCTTCCATTGATAAAGAATTAAAATTAGAAAATGGAAGTAATATTGAATCTGCTGCTAAAGTAGGAGAATTACTTGCTAAGAGAGCAAAAAAGAAAAAAATTACTAAGGTAACATTCGATAGAGGAGGTTACCAATATCACGGACGTGTTGAAGCACTTGCTAATGCTGCCCGTGAAAACGGATTAGAGTTCTAAAGGAGGGTAATTAATGGAAAATAAAAAAAGAGAAGCTCGCCCTAAACAATATGAAGAAGTAATGGTTGCACTTCGTAGGGTTACAAAAGTAACTAAAGGTGGTAGACATTTCCGTTTTGCTGCAACAATGGCTGTTGGTGATGGAAATGGTTTAATCGGACTTGGAACTGGTAAAGCTAACGAAGTACCAGATGCTATCAAAAAAGGTGTTCAAGCTGCTACAAAAAATATTACAAGAATTTCATTAGTTGAAAATAGAACTATTCCTCATGAAGCCATTGGTGTAGAAGGTGCTAGTAAAGTTCTTCTAAAACCAGCTCCAAAAGGTACAGGAGTAAAAGCCGGTGGTCCAGTTCGTGCTGTACTAGAACTTGCTGGTGTTAAAGATATCTTATCTAAATCACTAGGATCTAATACAAAAATAAATATGGCACAGGCTACTTTAAACGCATTAAAATCACAAAGAACAGTTGCTGAAGTTGCAAAACTTCGTGGTAAAAAAGTAGAGGAGATTTTATAATGAAGTTAAATACAATGCATCCAAATGAAGGTGCTAAAAAGAAAAGAAAAATTGTAGGTCGTGGCGTAGGTAGCGGTCTTGGTAAAACAAGTGGTAGAGGAGAAAAAGGACAAAAAGCTAGAAGTGGTTATAGTCATAAACCTGGTTTCGAAGGTGGACAATTACCTTTATACCGTCGTTTACCAAAAAGAGGTTTTAGTAATGCAATGTTTAAAGTTGAATATGCAGTTATCAATTTAGATGATTTAAATAAATTTGAAAATGATGCTGTTGTTACTCCAGAAATCTTAAAAGAAATGGGATTAGTTAAAAAAAGTTTAGATGGAATTAAAGTACTTGGAAGTGGAAAATTAGAGAAAAAACTAGTTGTTAAAGCTCATAAATTTTCAAGTACAGCTAAAGAACAAATAGAAAAATTAGGTGGAAAAGCAGAGGTGATTTAATTGCTTACACAAGTAAAGCAAATATTTAATCCTCAAAATAAAGATTTGCGTAAAAGAATTCTTTTTACCCTAGTTGCATTATTTATTTTTAAACTTGGTACAACTATTATCGTACCAGGTATCGATAAATCTGAATTAAATATTTCCGGATTTTTAGGATTAATTAATGCCATGGGTGGTGGCGCACTAGAGAAATTTTCAATTTTTTCACTAGGTGTTATGCCATATATTACGGCTTCCATTATTGTACAGTTGTTACAAATGGATATTGTACCATACTTTTCAGAACTTGCAAAAGAAGGTCAAACAGGTCGTGATAAACTAAATACGATAACAAGAGTTTTAGGCATTATTTTAGCCTTCTTTCAAGGCTATATGCTATCATTTGCATACATTAAAAATGGTAGTGTTGCCGATTATCTACAATTCTCTGTTGTCTTAACAGCAGGTACAGCTTTTCTTCTTTGGTTAGGTGATCAAATCACAGCTAAAGGAGTAGGAAATGGAATTTCACTTATCATTATGGCAGGTATAATTGCGACGATGCCATCAATGTTCGTTCAAGCCTATAACAGTTTCATTGTTACAGACACTGTTCAAACATTAATGCTTGGTATCTTTAAATTCGCAGGCTTTATTGCCTTATATCTTGCGATTATCGTTGGTGTTGTTTTTGTTGAAACAGCTGAAAGAAGAATTCCAATACAGTATGCAAATAGTTCAACTAGTAGTTTAGGAAAACAAAATTATATTCCTTTCAAGTTGAACTCAGCAGGAGTTATTCCCGTTATATTTGCATCTGCTCTTATATCTATACCATCATTACTTGCTGGATTTATTAAAAATGATGGATATCAATTATTTGTATCTAAATGGCTTGGATTAAATACCACAACAGGTTTTATTCTATATATATTATTTATCTTTGTTTTTGGATACTTCTATACATTTTTTCAATTAAAACCAAAAGAACTTGCTGATAATTTACAAAAAAATGGTGGATATATACCAGGCGTTAGACCTGGTGAAGAAACAGTTAAATACGTAACCAAGGTTTTAAAAAGAATAACGATTGTTGGTACTCTTTTCCTAGTTATTATAGCTGCTTTACCAATCTTATGTTCACATATACCAGGATTACCCGCAAGTGTTTCAATTGGTGGAACAGGATTATTAATCGTTGTTGGTGTTGCTCTTGAAACATACAAACAACTTGAAAGCAATTTAGTAGCACGAAAATATACAAGGGGCCGTAGATAATGAGAGGAATCATATTTATTGCCCCACCTACAGCAGGTAAAGGAACACAGGCTTTAGCGTTAACTAAGAAATATCATTTTTTACATATATCAACAGGTGATTTACTTCGAGAAGAAATCAAAAAAAACACACCTGATGCTCAGTATATAAAAGATAAAATGGCAAATGGTGAACTTGTTGATGAACATATTGTTTTAAATTTATTAGAAGAAAAATTAAAACAGACAAAAGATGATTTTATTTTAGATGGTTTTCCAAGAAATAAAAATCAAGCTATTTATTTAGATCATATCTTAAAACAATTAAATATAAATAAATTATATGTTATTGATATTGATATAGATGAAGATGTAGCTAAACAAAGGATTCTTGGAAGAATGCAATGTCCAAAATGTAAAAAAATTTATAATAATGCATCTTTAGACTTAAAGCCCAT
>CANQDH010000027.1 GCA_947591565.1 uncultured Bacilli bacterium
TGAAGAAAAATGTATTATCATTACAGGTGGTTATCCATTTAGTAAAGTAAAACATACCAATTTTATGAAAATAGAAGAATTATAAAAAAGTGGGGTGCTAATTGTGAATACTATTAGTAAACAAATAGGATATGATTACGAATATGCGAAAGCAAATCCTAATTGTATAATTGCTGGTGAAAAATATCGTTTTACAGTTTTAACTAGTTCACTTATTAGAATGGAATATAGCGAAGATGGTCTTTTTGAAGATAGACCAACACTATTTGCTAAAAATCGTTGGATGAAAGAACCAGCATTTAGTGCAAAAGAAAACAATGCTAAATTAATTATTGAAACAAAAAATTTTCGCTTAACATATTCTAAAAATAAACCATTTAAAGCTATTTCTTTATTACCAGACGCTAATTTAAAAGTCGAACTTGCGGGTACATCTAAGGTATGGCATTATAATCATCCAGAAGTTAGAAATTTTGGGGCACCTGGTAAACAATTAACTGATGAAAAAGGTCGCTTATGTTTTGTTAAAGGCTTATATTCAGCTGATGGTTTTACTTGTATAGATGATTCAAAAACGAGTATTGTTCTAGAATCTGGTAATATCGAACCAAGAAAAAGAAATGTTATTGATTTATATTTATTTACTTATCAGGCTGATTTTGGTAAATGTTTAAAAGATTATTTTGCTTTAACTGGTTACCCTCCAATGCTTCCACGTTATGCGCTTGGAAATTGGTGGAGTAAAGATGTTAGTTATAGCGATGAAGAATTAAAAGAGTTAGTCAAAGATTTTGAAGATAATGATATACCAATTTCTTTAATTCTTTTGAATCATGAGTGGCATATTAATGAATATCAAAATAAGAAAACACAAACGGGTTTTAGTTTTAATTTAGAAAAATTTCCTAATTATCCAAAGACCATCGCTCTTTTACATCAGCACAAGATAAAGTTAGGACTTAGTATCGATCCAACACCAGGTATATATCCTTATGAAAATAATTATACTAAATATAAAGAATTTATAGGTAGTAATGATGATATAATACCATTTAATGCTTTTGATGGTAAAACTTATATAGCGTATTTTAATTTTTTAATAAAGCCTCTTTTAGATATGAATATTGATGCTTTTTGGATAAATAATAGTAATATTCCAAATGATGTTCAGGCTGCCTTAAATATTTATCACTCTGCTAATGTTATGAATTTAAATACAAGAATTATGCTTCTTACAAGTAATGCTCTTGTAGCGCCTCATAAATATCCTATTTTATATTCTGGAAATTCGATTGTTGACTGGAATACTTTAAAGAAAATACCCTTTCATAATTTAAGTGCGGCTAATATTGGTGTTAGTTGGTGGAGTCATGATATTGGAGGTTTTCATAAAGGTACGGAAGATAATGAACTTTATACGAGATTTGTTCAGCTTGGTGTTTTTAGTCCTATCTTCAAATTTGGTTCAGAAGGCGGAAAATATTATAAACGTGAGCCATGGTTATGGGAAGTTAAAACACAAAGTATTGTTAAAAACTATTTATATTTAAGACATCGTCTTATACCATATCTTTATACGGAAATGTATAATTATCATATATCAGGTGTGCCACTAATTAAACCTTTATATTATAAAGAATCACGTATGTATGATGATACGGTTTATCGTAATGAGTATTATTTTGGAAGTGAATTTTTTATAACACCAATTATTGACCGAAAAGATTTTGATATGAATAGGGTTATACATAAGTTTTATCTTCCAGAAGGGCAGTGGTATGAGTATTTTTCAGGAAAAAAATTTGTAGGTGGTAAAGGTTATTTATATTTCGTTAAAGATGAAGATTATCCTGTTTTTGTTAAAGCAGGTGGTATTATTCCTTTATCAAATAATGAAAAAAATGATACTGGTGTACCAAAGAACATGGAAATTGAAATTTTCCCAGGCCAAAGTAATATTTATAATTTATATGAAGATGATGGCCTTAGTTATGCAAATGAAAAGGGATATTTTATTATAACATCGATTGAATATCAATATATGGAAAATAATTATCGTGTTATTATTAAACCTGTATCTGGTCAATCAGGTGTTATTCCAAATGCGAGAAATTACACTATCCGTTTTCGTAATACTAATGAGGCAAGTGAAATTATGGCTTTATCAAATAATGTCCCTCTTGCTGTTCAAAGTTATGTTGATGATAATGATTTAATTGTTAATATTGATAATGTTTCAACTATCTCAACGTTTAGTTTAAATGTTAGTGGTAATAATATTAATATCGAAACTAATCGTATTATAAATGATGAAATCGCATCTATTATTAATGACCTTCAAATTGAAACAGAAATGAAAGAGAAAATAGATAATATTATTTTTTCTGATATGCCTATTAATAAAAAGAAGATTGCTATTAGAAAGTTACAAAAATCTTTATTTAAACGTAAAGGACTTAGTATACGATATGTAAATTTATTTAGAAAACTTCTTGAATATGTTGAATAAAAAAGGTAGATTTCTATCTTTTTCTTTTAAAATAATTTTATATATAACCTTGAATATAATTTTTAATTATAATATAATATTTGGTAGATGAACAAGTATGGTTACTTTTTTTTAGGAGGAACATTATGGACAAATTAGTATGGTTTTTGATTGTTTTTATAATTGTTTATTTATTTTATTTTTTCTTTGTCATATGCCGAAAGAAAAAACTTGAACAATTTAAAACAAGTACAGAAATGCTGTTTTTACAAAGAAAATTTAAAATAGATTTATCCAAACATAACATTAAAATGGTTGCACATATGGTAGCCTTAATTAATGCTTTTATTATAGCTATTACTTTTGTTATACTTGAAATATTTGATAACATTTTTATCAAAATTATGGTTGCTTTTGTTGTCTTAATGTTTCTGATTATAGTTATTTATAGTATCTTTGGCAAACAATTAAAAAAGAAAGAAGGAAAAGAAAATGTATAATTTTAATGAAATAGAAAAAAAGTGGCAAAAATACTGGGACGAACATAAAACTTTTAAGACGGATATTTGGGATTTTAGTAAACCTAAATACTATGCTTTAGATATGTTTCCATATCCATCAGGACAAGGTTTACATGTTGGCCATCCAGAAGGTTATACCGCAACAGATATTATATCTCGTATGAAGAGAATGCAAGGATATAATGTTCTTCATCCTATGGGTTTTGATTCCTTTGGTCTTCCTGCTGAACAGTACGCTATTAAAACAGGAAATCATCCAGAAGGTTTTACGAAAAAAAATATCGAAACATTTACAAAACAACTTAAAATGCTTGGTTTGTCTTTTGACTGGGATAGAGAAATCTCAACATGTGATCCATCATACTATAAATGGACACAGTGGATTTTTGCTGAACTTTATAAAGATGGTCTTGCTAAAATAGTTGAAATGCCAGTTAACTGGTGTGAAGAACTTGGAACTGTACTTGCTAATGATGAGGTTATCGATGGTAAAAGTGAAAGAGGAGGCTTTCCTGTTGTTCGTAAAAATATGAAACAGTGGGTTATTGATATACCAAAATATGCTGACCGACTATTAGATGGCTTAAATGACATTGACTGGCCTGAATCGACTAAAGAAATGCAGCGAAATTGGATAGGAAAATCAGTTGGTGCCCATGTTCAATTTAAAGTAAAAGATACATCCTTAGATTTTACTGTTTTTACAACAAGGTGTGATACTTTATTTGGAGCAACATATTGTGTTTTAGCGCCTGAACATAAGTTAGTTGATTTAATAACAACGGAAAGTCAAAAAGAAGCTGTTAGAGAGTATAAAAGAAAGTGTGCTTCAAAATCAGATTTAGAAAGAACCGAACTTAATAAAGAAAAAACTGGTGTCTTTACGGGTGCATATGCTATTAATCCTGTTAATAATAAAGAAATTCCTATTTGGATAGCTGATTATGTTTTAGCTTCCTATGGAACAGGGGCTATTATGGCAGTTCCAGCTCATGATGAAAGAGATTATGAATTTGCCAAAAAATTCGGTATCGATATTGTACCTGTTATCGAAGGTGGCGATATTACTAAGGAAGCCTATATTGGTGATGGCGTACATATTAATTCAGACTTTTTAAATGGTCTTAATAAAAGCGATGCTATCGATAAAATGATTGCTTATTTAGAATCTAAAAAAATCGGCTCTAAACAAGTTAATTATCGTCTAAGAGATTGGATTTTTGCTCGTCAAAGATACTGGGGCGAACCTATTCCTATTGTCCACATGGAAGATGGAGAGATAAAAGTTTTAAGTGAAGATGAATTACCGCTTATTTTACCTAGTTTAGACGATTATAGTCCAAGTAAAACGGGTGCATCTCCTCTTGAAAAAGCAACTGACTGGGTCAATGTTACTATAGATGGTAAAAAAGGTAAAAGAGAAACAAGTACCATGCCAGGTTCAGCAGGTTCATCATGGTATTTCCTAAGATATATTGATCCCCAAAATGATAAGGAAATTGCTAATAAAGAATTATTAAAACACTGGATGCCTGTTGACTTATATTTAGGAGGACCAGAACACGCTGTTGGACATTTACTATATTCAAGAATGTGGAATAATTACTTATATGATAAAGGCATTTGTCCAACCAAAGAACCATTTATGAAATTAAGACATCAAGGTATGATTTTAGGTACCAATGGTGAAAAAATGAGTAAATCAAAAGGTAATGTTGTTAATCCTGACGAGATGGTTGAAAATTATGGTGCCGATGCTTTAAGATTATATGAGATGTTTATGGGACCTCTTGATGCAGCTAAACCATGGGATCCAAATGGTATTGAAGGTTCAAAAAAATTCCTAGAAAGAATATGGAGATTATATACAGAAGAAAAGAAAATTGTTTCTAAGGAAAATAAAAATCTTGAAAAAATCTATCATCAAACAGTCAAAAAAGTTACAGAAGATTATGAAACAATGAATTTTAATACAGCTATAAGTTCTATGATGATTTTTATTAATGCTGTCTATAAAGAAGAAATATATCCTTTAGAATACGCTTTAAATTTCTTAAAATTATTAAACCCTATTGCTCCACATATAACCGAAGAGTTGTGGAATCGTTTAGGTAATGATAATAGTATAGCTTATGCATCTTGGCCAGTTTATGATTCTTCCAAAATTACGGATTTAGAATTTGAAATGATTGTTCAGGTTAATGGCAAAGTAAGAGGTAAAATAGCTGTTTCATCAAATATTTCCGATGATGAAATGAAAAAACTTGCACTTGATATTCCAAATGTTAAAAATTTTACAGATGGTAAAATAATTGATAAAATCGTTATTGTTCCAAAAAAAATTGTCAGTATTGTTGTTAAATAAAGAAGAAAATGGCTTAAAAACCATTTTTTTTATTTACTTTTTGTTTTTTTTCTTTTATACTTATAGTAGGACGTGATGATATGAAAATATTAGTAACAGGTGGAGCCGGTTTTATAGGTAGCCATACATCTGTTGAATTGTTAAAGGCTGGATATGAAATTGTTATTGTTGATAATTATTCGAATTCTAGTCCTGATGTGATTGATAAAATCAAAAAAATAACAGGTAAAGATTTTAAAAATTACGAATTAGATGTTTGCGATAAAGATAGCCTTGAAAAAGTTTTTGAAGAAAACCAAATAGATGGTGTTATTCATTTTGCTGGTTTTAAAGCTGTTGGTGAATCATCTAAAAATCCTGTTATGTATTATCGTAACAACATAGATTCGACTCTTACATTACTTGAAGTTATGAAACAACATAATTGTAAAAAATTTGTTTTTTCATCAAGTGCATGTGTTTACGGAAATACTAGTGATGGTAAATGTTGTGAAGATTCACCACTTGCACCTACGAATCCATATGGAGAAACGAAATTAGTAAGTGAATTTATTTTAAAAGATTTATATAAATCAGATAATTCATGGGGCATCGTTATTTTAAGATATTTTAATCCTATTGGTGCTCATGAGTCTGGTTTAATTGGTGAAAATCCTAAAGATATTCCAAACAATTTAATGCCATATATTGTTAGGGTAGCATCTAAAGAGTACGATATGCTTCATATTTTTGGAAATGATTATAAGACGATTGATGGTACAGGTGTAAGAGATTATATCCATGTCGTTGACTTAAGTATTGGACATATTAAGGCCTTAGAAAAATTAAACAAAGAAAATGGCTTGTTTACATATAATTTAGGAACTGGTCATGGCGTTAGTGTTTTAGAACTTGTTAACACTTTTTCGAAAGTTAATAATGTCGAAGTCAAATATGAATTTACCGCAAGAAGATTAGGCGATGTCGATATTAATTATGCCGATGTAACTAAAGCATATAATGAGCTTGGATTTAAGGCCACTAAAACAATTGAGGATATGTGCCGAGATTCATATAATTATGTCTTAAAAAATAAAAGCAACTAATTAAATAGCAAAATTATGGAAAAAGAATAGAATTATTCTTTTTTTTATTATATAATTATTTAGAGGTGTATCTTATGAAGAAAATAAAATATTTCGTTTTTTTCTTAGTTATGTTTTTATTTAACATAACTATTTCAAAGGCTAATACAATAGATAGTATCTACATAGATGTTACTTTAGATGAAGAAGGAAATGGACATATTCAGGAACTATGGAATATGTATGTTGACAGGGGTACAGAAAACTTTAAACCGATGACTAATTTAGAAAATAGTACCATTTCTGATTTTACCGTTAGTGATGAAACAGGTAATATATATACTTTTTTATCTACATGGAATACAAATGGTACCTTAGCATCTAAAGCATATAAAAATGGTTTTAATTACATAGATGACGGAGTAGAATTATGCTGGGGAATGAGTAAATATGGATATCATACATATGTAGTTTCATATACAGTATCTAATATGATATATAACGTTGATGACACTCAAATCTTATATTTTAGATTTCTAAATGATGGAATGGATCCAGCACCTAAACAGTTTTCCATAACTATAAGTGGTCCTAATGATTATGAAGACACTTTAGCTGTTTGGGGTTTTGGTTATGAAGGATATGCATATGTTAGTAATGGCTCCATCTTTATGTCCAATAGTGATGAGCGTAATTTCCAGTCAAATGAATATGCTGTCGTACTTGTTAAATATCCTATTAATACCTTTGCAACCGATAACTATACAAGTAAATTTCATACCTTTGATGAAGTATTAACCCGTGCTATGGTAGGTAGCACGCCATATAAACAACAATCTAATTCTTTTTTTAGATATTTTACATCGGCAGTGATGTCAATGATTCAGCTTGTTTTTATGACGACTATTGTTATGTTCTTTTTTAAAAATGTTCGTAAAAATAGTGTCAATTATACGAAAAAAAGTATTAATAAAAAGGAAGTACAATATTTTCGTGATATTCCTTGTCAAAAAGATTTATTTAAAGCCTATTTTTTATCCGATATGTACAATTTAAATCGTAAAAAAGAGGATTTACTTGGGGCTATCATTTTAAAATGGCTTAAAGATAAAAAGGTTCGCATTGTTAAACAAGAAAAGAAAAAATGGTTTGGCAAAAAGGCTAATGTAACGGCAATTGATTTAACAATATTTGGAGATTCTAATAATCCTTGTGAACAAGAATTATATAATATGATGAATAAAGCAAGTAAAGATGGTTTATTAGAAGAAAATGAACTTAAAAGATGGTGTTCATCTAATTATAATAAATTTTTTAAATGGTTTGATAAAGCCCTTGATTATGTTCGAAATCAGTATGTTGATGAAGGAAAAATCACGATTACTGAAAAGGGCAAATTCTTTAAAAGTAAACAATACCATTTAAATAATGAATTAAGTGAAGAGGCTATGAAATTAGCTGGTTTAAAAAAATATTTACAAGATTTTTCTTTAATACATGAAAAAGAACCTTTAGAAGTTATGTTATGGCAAGAGTATTTAATATATGCTCAAATATTTGGAATTGCCAAACAAGTTGCTAAAGACTTTAAAAAGATATATCCTGACTTAATTGAACAATCAGATTATTTCAATTATACTAGTATTATTTGGATTGATACTATTTCATCACATAGTATCTCTAGTGCATCAAGTGCTAGATCATCAGCTGAAAGTTATTCATCAGGAGGCGGTGGTTTTTCATCTTCTGGAGGTGGCGGAGGCTCCTTTGGTGGAGGCTCTGGTGGTGGATGCCGCTAGAGTTAAAGGTGCATGAAGTTATGGAAAGATATGAAGAAATAGAAAGAAGTATTATCAAAAAATTTCGTAAAGAAATATGGAGTAATTTTGTTAGGGCTGTTAAGGAATATCAGCTCATAAAAGAAAATGATAAAATCATGGTTTGTATTAGTGGCGGAAAAGATTCCTTTTTACTTGCTAAATGCATGGAAGAACTCCAAAAACATGGTAAATTTCCTTTTGACATAGTATATGTAACTATGAACCCTGGTTATAGTGAAGAAAATAGACAATTAATCCTTGAAAATGCTAAAACTTTAAATATTAATTTGCAAATGTTTGAAAGTGATATTTTTGATGTTATCGATAGAGTTAAATTTAAAAGTCCGTGTTATTTTTGTGCTAGAATGCGAAGAGGGTATTTATATAACAAAGCTAAAGAACTTGGGTGCAATAAAATAGCGTTAGGTCATCATTTTGATGATGTAATTGAAACAACCCTTTTATCTTTATTATATGGCGCTGAAATAAAAACGATGATGCCTAAACTTCATAGTGAACATTTTGAAGGATTAGAATTAATTAGGCCCCTTTATTATGTACATGAAGAGGATATTATATCTTGGAAAAACTATAATCAATTAACATTTTTAAATTGTGCCTGCCTTTTTACCGAAAAGGTTAAAAATGATGAAGAATCTAGTAAAAGACAAGAAATTAAAAACCTCATCAAAGAACTAAAGAAAAATAATAAAAATGCTCCACATAATATTTTTACAGCCCTTGATAATGTCAATTTAGATTGTGTTTTATCTTATAAAAAAGATGGTAGTAAACATAGTTTTATAGATACATATAAAAATAACTAAAGGTATCTTGATTTTTTTCTTATTATTTGTTAAAATGAAGATGTTTAAATAGAAAGAGGTAATGTATGAAAAAATTTATTCAATTAGGCTGTTTATTGTTAACGATGGGTATCGTCTTAACAGGTTGTGGTAGTAGTAAACAAACGAATCTATCTTATAAGGCAAGTGAGGTACTAGATAAAATATATGAAGGCGTTAGTACTGAAAAAATACCTGTTAGTTTAGCTACTCATGAAGTATCTGCTGATATGGTTTCATATACAATTGGTACTGATAAAATTGATTACAAAGAAATTTATGAATCAGGACCAATGGCAGGTTCAACAGCATACTCTGTTGTCGTTGTAAAACTAAATGAAGGTCAAGATGTCGAAGAAGCTAAAAAACTCATTAAAGAAAATGTTAATCCTCATAAGTGGATATGTGTAACTGCTGACATTGTTACCGTTGATAATGTAGGAGATACTATTTTACTTATTATGATGGATCAAGAAAGAGAAGATTTAGCTAAAGCCTTACAACAAAACTTTTTAAATTTAAAATAAAGCATTCTTAAGTGAATGCTTTTCTTGAAGGGAGAGCAATATGGTTTTTTCAAGTATATCCTTTTTATATTATTTTTTACCTTTATTATTACTTATTTACTTTTTAGTTCCAAGTAAATGTCGTAATCTCGTCTTACTTTTATTTAGTTTATTCTTTTATTTTTATGGTGAACCAAAATATATCTTTGTACTTATTTTATCTTGTCTTATTAATTATATTTTTGGACTTTTAATTAGTAAACATTTAAATCAAAAAAAAGCCAAACTATATTTAATTATATCGATTATTCTTAATTTAGGACTTCTATGTTACTTTAAATATACAAGTTTTTTCATTGAAAATATAAACAATATCTTTAAAACCAATATTCCTTTATTAAATATTGTTATGCCAATCGGTATTAGTTTTTTTACTTTTCAAACTTTAAGTTATGTTATTGATGTTTATAAAGGCAAAGTAGAAGCATCTAAAAATTTTCTTAATTTCGCAACTTACGTTTGTTTATTTCCGCAACTTGTAGCGGGCCCTATTGTAAGATATGAAACCATTAATCAAGAGTTAAAAAGCCGAAAATTATCTTTTGATTTATTTGGCGATGGAGCTAAAAGATTTATTATCGGTTTAGCTAAAAAAGTTTTAATTGCTAATGTCATAGGAGAAATGTGCAAGCTTTTACTCGGCTTACCTAATTTAACGATTTTATCTTATATTTTAGTTGCTATTGGTTTTACAATTCAAATCTATTTTGATTTTTCAGGTTATAGTGATATGGCTATCGGTCTTGGTAAAATGCTGGGCTTTAACTTTTTAGAAAACTTTAATTATCCTTTAATTGCTTCTTCGATTACTGATTTTTGGAGAAGATGGCATATATCCTTATCATCCTTTTTTAGAGATTATGTCTATATTCCTCTTGGTGGAAATAGAGTAAACAAATTAAAATTTATTCGTAATATTTTAATTGTATGGCTTCTTACAGGTTTTTGGCATGGTGCGGCTTGGAATTTTATTATATGGGGTTTATTTTTTGGCATCTTTTTGTTACTA
>CANQDH010000028.1 GCA_947591565.1 uncultured Bacilli bacterium
GCCATATTTATTTCTGTTGCATGATAAGATGTATGCGAATTTTCAGCCCTAAAAGCAGGACCTATTTCAAAAACTTTGTTGAATCCAGCTGCCATAGCCATTTGTTTATAAAATTGTGGTGATTGGGATAAACAAGCTGTTTGTCCAAAGTAATCAATTTTAAAGACCTCTGCTCCACTTTCAGCAGCACCGGCTGCGATTTTAGGAGAATGAATTTCGATAAAGTCATTATCAATACAATACTGTCTTAATGCATGTTCAAAACAAGTTTCGGCTCTAAAAAACAAGTTATTATCTTCTCTTCTTAAATCTAAGAAACGATAATCTAACCTAGTTTCTCTTAATGCATTATCTTTATTTTTGATATCGATAGGTAATTCAGCAAGTGATAAAGAAGTTACTTCAATATTACTTGGAATGATTTCCATACCATTTAATTTAACTTTAGGATTTTCAAGTAATTTTCCTTTTATTTTAACCGTACTTTCAAGGGTTAAATTATCAATAATGCTAACTAAAGAACTATTTTCATCATTTTTTTCAATAGTCATTTGAACTTTACCTGTTGCATCTTTTAAAATAACAAACTGAACATATTGTAAATTTCTAATATTATCTACAAACGCTGATAGTTCTATATCTTCATTTAAATATTTATTTAAATCTTTAATATCTATTTTGTTCATAATTTACCTCATTAATTAATCTTCTATATCTTTCATTTTGTCATCTAAATAATCAACGATTTGATTATAAGATATTTTTTCTTCGGTTTTAGTTTGGTTATTCTTTATTGTTAAAAGATTATTTCTTTCTTCTTCTTCACCTATGATGATAATAAATTTAGGATTTATGCGATCAAGCTGTTTCAAATTAGATTTAAAACTACGGCCCATATAATCCATATCGACATTAAAACCATTCATACGAAGTTCATTTAATATTTTAAGGGCATATTCTTTTTGTTTACTATCCATAGGAATCATATAAACATCAAGTTGATTATCATCATCGATATCAATTTTTTCGGCATCTAAAATCGTTAATAATCTCTCAAGACCTAAGGCGAAACCAACAGCCTTTGTATCAGGTCCTCCTAAATTAGAAACTAAATTATCATACCTTCCCCCACCACAAAGAACGCAAGTTTTACCAAAACCTTCAACATTTGCTTCTACTTCAAATACAGTATGCGTATAATAATCAAGCCCTCTTACGATATTAGGATCAATTTCGTATTCTATATCCATAGCTTTTAAATATTGTATAACAGCCTCAAAATGTTTTTGACTTTCTTCATTTAAATAGTCGGTTATTTTAGGGGCTTTTTGCATAATATCTAAATGATTATCTATTTTACAATCAAGAATACGTAATGGATTTTTTTCAAAACGCTCTTTACAATCATCACATAAATCATCTAAATAAGGTCTAAAATATGCTAGCAAGGCATCCTTATATTTTAATCTTGATTCTAAATCACCTAAACTATTAATTTTAACTTTGACGTCTTTAAGTCCTAGTAGTTTATAAAAATTAACCGGAATACTTATAACCTCAGCATCAAGAGCAGGATCACTTGAACCCATGGCTTCAACACCAAACTGATAAAATTCTCTATATCTACCCGCTTGAGGTCTTTCATATCGATACATTGGTCCAAAATACCAACATTTAACTATATTACCATTACCATACATTTTATTTTCAATATAAGATCTAACAATACCAGCTGTCCCTTCAGGTCTTAAAGTTAAATTTCTATCTCCCCTATCTTTAAAGTCATAAGTTTCCTTTGTAACAATATCACTCGTTTCACCAACACCTCTATGAAATAATTCACTTGCTTCAAATAAGGGTGTTCTAAAGTATTCATAATTATATTTTTCCATAAGTGATGTCATAAGTTTTCTTATATAAAGTATTTTTTTACTCATATTTCCATATACATCATATGTTCCTTTTGGTCTTTGTATCATATCTCTTCCTCACTTCTTCTTTTATTTTACCACATATTTCATTTTTAAAAAAGCGATAAATCGTTAAAAGTACAATTGTTAGTGGCATAGCGATAATGACGCCCCACATTTTAAAAAGTACGCCACCTGTAAAGGTTGCAAAAATAGTCAATAAGGCTGGTAATCTATTTGATTTTTTATAAATAAGAGGATTAATAATATATCCATCTATTAATGATAAAACACAAAATAAAATGAGTGTTCTAATAAATAATTTGGAACCTATAACAAACGCCGTAATAGCTGATAAAATATTAACCATTATACCACCAAAATATGGTATTAAACTTGCTAAAGAAGCAAGTATACCTAAAAGCAAAAAATCAGGATGTCCAATAATAAAAAGTGATAAACTATATTCAAAAAACGTTATAACAGCAATTTTTAAAAAACTTTTAAAATATTTTTTTAATTCTTCATCTATATGATGACATAACTGATAAAGTTTCTCATTTTTACATATATTTCGAACATAAATTCTTATTTTATCCATATCTATTAAAAAATAAATACTTGCCGAAATAAAAATCACAATAAAAGAAAAATAATGAAGTATATCACTTATAATATTTATAACAAAATCTGTTAAATATTTAGATATACTTGTTAAAATGTTGTTAAAAACACTTATAATTGTTTGTCCTAAACCATTTATATCGACATTATATTTACTTTGAAAAAAATTAAGGAAAAGAATCATTTCTCTAATTAAATTATTAATTTGTTTAAAAATAGATGGAAAAACAATTAAAACAATTAAACTTGTCATCATAATGATAATTAGAATGACAAACATAATAGATAATCCTTTAGAAAACTTTTTTTGAAAAGTTTTAACTAAAGGATTAAGGGCATATGCTACCAAAAAAGATAAAATAAATGGCAAAAACAACTTTTTTAAAAAGGCTATTAAATTAATCCAAATAATACTACTTTTATATATTAATAAACACATTAAAATAAATAGACAAGTATTAATTAATTTAACATTGATTTTTGACATTTATTTTCCTACTTTCCGTAAGATTTATTTGATTATTCTCTGTACATCGGTAACATTTTTGATAAGTTGTATTTCTCTTATAAATTTATTAAGTTTTTCTTTATTTATGACACTTAATGTTAATTCATATAAAACATTGTCATCTTCATTAATTGTATCAATACTTTTTATCGTTATTTCATTACCTGAAAGCTTGGAAACAATATCTATTAAAACATTATTATTTACGAAACTACGAACCATAATGGTTGTCAAATATTTTTGGTTTATATTATCATTCCATTTGACATCGATTAGTCGCTCTGAATCACTAATATTAGGACAAGTTATTTGATGAATCGTAATACCATATCCTTTCGTGATAAAACCGACAATTTCATCACCAGGTATGGGTTTACAGCAAGAAGCAATATTAACTTTTATTTCATCTATACCCTTAACAATAATATCGTTTTTACTTGGTTTATTATCTAATTTTGTATTCATATTTTTCTTTAAAATAATTTCGGTTGTATGATTATCATTAGATAGAAAATTAATAACCTGTTTAGCTGTTACTTTATTACTTCCAAGGGATACATAAAATTCATTTAAATCTTTGAATTTAAACTCATTTAGTATTTTAGAAATATTATCTTGCGTTAAAAAATCATTAATAGGAAGTTTTTGTCTTCGTAATTCTTTATTTAATAATTCTTGTCCTATTTTTAAATTTTTATCTTTATTAATTTTATTTAAATAATTTTTTATTTTGTTTTTAGCCTGATTGGTTTTAACAAATTTAAGCCATTCATAGCTAGGTCCTGCTGAATTTTTATTCGTATTTATTTTAATAACATCATTATTTGATAATTCATAATCAAAGGGCACAATATTATTATTGACAATAGCGCCTACCATTTTATTACCAACATCTGTATGTACAGCATAGGCAAAGTCAATAGGTGTTGACCCTTTTACAAGTTCTAAACAATCGCCATGAGGTGTAAAAACATATATCATCTCATCTTCAAAAAAATCATCTTTTAAAAGTTTCGCAGCATCTTCATTATTATTTGTATCTTCTTTAAACTCCATAATGGTTCTAAAAAACTGTAGTTTTTGTTCCATATGATCTTTTAATCCGGCCTTTTTGGTACTACCTTGTTCTTTATATGACCAGTGAGCAGCAATACCTTTTTCCGCAATATAGTCCATTTCATATGTTCTTATTTGTATTTCAAAGAAATTGCCATCAATACCTATAACGGTTGTATGAAGTGATTGATACATATTAGGTTTTGGCATAGCAATATAATCTTTAAATCTTTTAGGAAGTGGTTTATAAAGACTATGAATGATACCTAGTACCTGATAACATTCTTGTTTGGTATCAACAAAAACTCTTAAAGCAAGTAAATCGTATAAATCACTAAATTTTTTTCCTTTATTTAATTTCTTATAAATACTATAAATACTTTTAGCTCGTCCCTTTATTTCATGTTTAATATGATTTTTAGTTAGTAAGGAAGATATACTTTCAATCATTTCATGAACTAAATTTTCACGTTCCGTTTTGGTTTTGTTAACTGTTTCAACGATTGAATAATATACATCTGGTTTATAGTATCTTAAAGATAAATCTTCAAGTTCACTTTTAATTTTACTAATACCAAGTCTATGAGCAATAGGCACTAAGATATCTAAAGTTTCTTTAGCTTTTTCTTTTTGATGTTCATTAGTTAATACCCAAAGAGTTCGCATATTATGAAGACGGTCAGCTAGTTTAATAAAGATGACTCTAACATCTTCGCATAATCCTACAAGTATTTTCCTACTCTCATTGGTGATTCCTTCTGAATCACTTGCAAAACTAATCTTATTTATTTTATCTATACCTGATACGAGATTAGCGATATCCTCATTAAATAAAGAGGCAATTTGGTCTTTAGTTACATCTTGATCTTTTAATATTTCGTGTAAAAGAGATGCACATATAGTATGACTATCAACTTTTAAATCAATTAAAATAAAGGCAACATTTAAAGGGTGAACGATAAAATCATCACCCGTTAAACGTTTTAATCCAAAATATTTTTTTGACACATAATCGTATGTCTTTTCAATTAATTTAATTTCTTCTTCACTTGTAATATATTCTTTAGCGGCTTTTATTAATTCATCAAAGGTTAAAACATCTTTTTTCATAATAAGACCTACTCTTCATACCACTTATGTTTAATTGGTTTACCAGCATTTCTTTTTTCAATATGGTACCATATTTGACTTGCTATAAATAATGATGAATATGTACCAGCAACAAGACCTATAAGTAATGCTATATTAAAGTTGACAATTTCATGAGATCCTAAAGCAATTAAGGCTATAACTGGCATCATTGTTGTAATGGTTGTAATAATACTTCTACCTACTGTTTTACTAAGGGCGTCATTAACAAGAACTCTTAAATTTTCTTTTGATGGCATAGTATTGGTTTTTATATCTTTTAATTTTTCTCTTATTTTATCAAATGTAACTATTGTATCATTAATAGAATATCCGATAATAGATAAAAGGGCTGCAATAAACATACTATTAATTTCTAATTTGAAAATACTAAATAATGATATAACAATTAACACATCGTGTAATAAGGCCATGATAGCACTTATGGCAAAACTAAATCTAAATCTTATAGAAATATAAATAACAATGAAAATAGATGCTACTAAAACAGATATAATGGCATTTTTAATTAAACCTTTTTTGACGATATTAGATACAACACCAATATCTGTTGTTCCAGTATATTTTTGACTAAAATACTCTTCAGTTTCTAAGACCTCATCTTGTGATAAGGAATTATCAATTTTCATAATAACTGATTTATCGTTAATAAATTCAATTTCTTCTAATTGATATTCCATTTTTTCAATATCTTCCGTTAAATCTTTTTCGTTTAAAGCAACTGATGCATTTAAAGTAATAGATGTTCCACCTTTAAAATCAATACCAAGTTTTAAACCAGATTTTAATGTTGATACGATACCAACTACAATAATAATGATTGAGACCATGAAGAATTTTAAATAATGTTTAACAAAATCAAATTGTTTCGTTTTTTCTTTTTTACCTTTAAAATTGATAAAGGTTTTTAATTTATCATCAAAGAAACCTGTTCTAACGAACATACCTAATAACCATCTTGTTATGAAAACCATAACAAACATTGTAACAATCGTACTTATGATAAGCATAGTTGCAAATCCTTTGACAGTACTTTCACCTAAAATGAATAAGACAATGGCAACAAGTAAGGTTGTTAAGTTGGAATCAAAGATAACCATAAAAGAATTTTTGTTTCCATTTTTATAAGCCATTTGTAATTTGGTACCTTCATTTAATTCTTCTTTAATTCTAGAAAAATTAATAACATTAGCATCGATGGCCATACCTATACCAATGACCATAGCGGCAATTCCAGGAAGAGTCAAAACTCCGCCAACTAGCCAGAAAGCAAAGAGAGTCGTAAATGCATAAACGATGATACCAACACTTGCCATAAGTCCAGCAAAATTATATTTAATAATCATAAAGGCAATAATACATACAACACCTATAATACCAGCCATGCACGTCTTTATAAGTGAATCATCACCAAAGGAAGCAGCAACGGTTTTAGATGATATTTCGGTTAAAGTAGTTGGAAGGCTACCAGAATTGATAAGTTCAACAAGTGTTTTTACTTCAGCTTCTTTAAAATTACCTTGAATAATAACATCACTTGCAAAGCCTTGTTTTACTGTTGCTGATGATAAACAATGTGACGTTTCTTTACCACATAAAACACCATTTAAAGTATTTTCATATGAATCAGTTCCTTCTTCATAATCAAGCCAAATAACCATAATCTGGTCATCTGTTTCACTTAGGGCTTTAGTTACTTTATAAAAAGTATCATTATCATCAACCGCTAAAGATACGGCAGGTCTACCATATTCATCAGCTGACACTTTCGCACCGCCTGCTTTAAGAACATCGCTTGTCATTAAAAGTTCATCTTTGGTATTACGAAAACTTAAACTAGCAGCTTTTCCTAATACTTTCCTGGCTTCTTCAGGATTGGTTACACCAGCTAATTGCACTCTAATTTTATCGTTACCTTCAACAACGACACTAGGTTCTGTTACGCCTAAAACGTCTATTCTTTTGATAAGTGTTTTAGCCGTATTATTTACAGCATCGTTTGTTAGTTTACTTCCATCAACGGAAGAAACTTGATATAAAACTTCAAATCCACCTTTTAAATCAAGTCCAAAATGGATATCCTTCAAAATAGGCATTGATAATAAACCAACAACTACTAAGATAAGAAATACTATAATTATGTTTTTACTCATTTTTGTTTTCATTTACATCTTCCTCTTCTATGTCTTTAAAATATACTTTTCGTTCTTTTAAACTCATTTTTGATTTTACATAATCATCAATTAAAAGATTATCAGCATTTAAAATATTGTCAACCATTCTATATAAGCGCAAATCATGACTATGATTCCATACATTATTTTTAAGATAATTCCATACATCTTCCTTAGTAATATATGTCATACCCATTCTCTTTAATTCTTCTGTTTTTGTTTCAAGAGCTGGTTTTACTCTTTCATAAAGCTCCTTTGTTGAAGCAAATGCAACATCTACCATACTTTCCTCCCAATAATTCTATTATATATTAATTTCTTAAATTTTTAAAGATTTTTATTGAAATTTTTATATTTCTAAAAGAAAAACTTAGACTATCAGTCTAAGGCTTGTAATATCATCATTTATATCGTTTCAAATTTTTTCCACAATTGTTTATTTGATTAAAACTTTATCATGTTCTAATCTATAATCTTTTAAAACGATAGAAAGATTTTTTTCTAATAAATCAGTATCATAAGCTTTATATTCTTTATATTTATATACAACTGCCTGAGGAAGTAAACATAAAACAGGATCTATTTTATGAATAAGATGTTCTATAATAATACGATGTTCATTGCTTTCTAAAATCTTTTGTTTCAAAGATGTTTGGATGAGAAAATTATTAATATCGATAAAACTATTTTTTAATATCGCATCTTTTGATTTAGCTTTTAACAATCCACAACTTATGTAATTGCTTATATCATCTAAAGTGGTTATAAATTTATCTATTTCATCTTTACTACTATAATTTTTTAAGCTGTCTACTACGCCACTTAAATTACCATGAAAATAGAATGATTGCATTTTGGAAGAACCAATAATTTGTTCTATAATAGAAGCAATTCTTGTTTCATAACTATAACATTTTAAGATAGGTTTATCTGAAAAATATCTTTCTGTAAGATACTGGGTATATCCCTCATTTAAACCATTTCCTATTTTCTCATCATTATCTTGTATTTGCAGAAAACCTGTATAAAGAGTTGATGCATCTTTTTCAATAACTGTTGATGCCATATGAAATAATTCATGATAAATAGTTAAATGATAATTTCGTTTAGATAACGAAATAGTATTATCTTCATAACTATAAAAACCATGTACACTACGATGTGAAAGCATATTATAAATTGTAAAATTTTTAAAATTAGTTTTTAAGGTTTTCATGTTTTGAAGAAAATTATATAAATCTTCTTCAGAAATATTTTGCGTTAAGACTTTTAAAAAGTTTATAATGTATGGTCTTAAATGACTATGTAATATGTCTTTTTCATTGATATCAGAAAAAAGTTTTGTATCATGTTGTTCTAATTGCTCACTAGTATTTTTTAACTCAAATGATTTAGATAACATCTTTTTTAGCCTCATAACATGTAACCAAGTTATCATGTTTTCTTTCATCTTTTATAAAAATATAATTCATAATTTTCACCACTTTTTATGTAAAACTGTTTTATATATTATCATAAAATAGAACTACCCGCAACATTTTTTAAAATTTATATCAAGCAACTTTCACCATTTCACAAATATTATTACTTGTATTTTCATTATGAAATGTACATTAATCAATATGCTAGTTATTCTATTTTTAGATGTTTCCTATTTAACTTTTGTTCTATTTGAGAAATGACTTTATTTTTTTGCGCCGGAACCAATATTAACCATTTTCCCAACCTAGGAAAAATGGTCATCAACCAAATTCCAACTTTTTTTACAAACTATATAATATTTCTTTTAGCCTAGATTCAATCCATTTATTAGAGTATCCTCTTTTACGATAATAGTTAATTGTCCTTTTAATAGCAATTTCAAGATCAAATACTTCATCAATTCTCTCACTATCTAAATTGGCAAGTAAGATTTTAAATGGTTCTGCTTTAGGCGATGGAACTGATTCTATAAGTCGTAATATTCCTTTTGCATCAAGTGTATCTGTTAAATAATTTTTGCCATCTTTTGTAGATTTCATTTTCAGTTTAACGATTTTTTCGTGCAGCCTACTACCTTCTTGTTTCAACTTTCTTTTTAAATCACTTCAATAATTTCTTGGGATATTAGCATAGTGCTTATTACATCTACCACACTAAAATAATACTCCTCCTTTTCATTATCCCAAATGCTTCTTATTTCCTTGTTTTCAAATAGATTTGAAATTATTTCTAATTTGTTTTATTTCATATAAACCCTCGGCAAAAGCATAATAACATAAAAATATAATTTTATTAAGTGTCTTCTATTTTATCAATATGCAAATTTTTTAAATTATCCTAATTTTAGTATAAATATCTTGCAATTATGAACAAACGTTTGATATAATGCAATTGGATACATTTGAAATATATCAGATGCTTTCCCTTTCAATTATCAAAAGATAAAAGAAAGGTGGTGGTGCTTATGACAAAAAGAGAATTTTCTCTATTTATTATAATACTGCTATTATTCTTTATAGTAATAACCTTACTATTTAAATAATAAAAACATCTGATTTCAACAATCGTTGATTTCAGATGCATTCCATAAGGGATAGCATCTGATTCTCTCAATCAAATGTATCCTTTTTTTATTTTATGCAAGGTATCCTTGACACATACATCATAACATAAA
>CANQDH010000029.1 GCA_947591565.1 uncultured Bacilli bacterium
TTTGTCCTTTAATTTATCGATATTTTTAAAAAGTTTAATAAAAACACTTTGTGTAATGTCTTCAGCATCATTAAGATTTTTGGTATAACTTATTGCTAATCTAAAGACATCATTTTTATAAAGGCTATAATATTTTAAAAATTCTTCTTCCATAAATTCCTCCTTTGAAAGATCTTTCAATATAATAACAAGTGAAAAGGCAAAAAAAACTCAAAAAATTTCATTTTTTTACTTTTTTTATATATTATTAAATATTTAGATTTAATAATATGTTTCTTAGAATAAATTTTAGAAAAATTTACAAGCCGTTTTTATTTATTTTAAAATAGTTAAATAAATAAAAATTGTTGTAAAAAAATTAGTTAATTGAATTAATTAATTTAATTGGTTCATATCTTCTTATTTTAAAAATAATAATAATAAAAGATAATATAATTGGTATATTTGATAATTTCCAAATAAAAACATAGTTATTAGCATTTAATAAATAGTTTAATTTATAAAAAGAGTAGAATAATATATTATACAATTTTATAGTATAGAAAAAAGTTAATATACTAAATAAAAATAGTAAAAAATAATATATATATAAGTTTATTATAATAAAAGTAATTATTTTATTTTGTGAATATCCTATTAACTTGTATAATGCAATGTCTTTTGATAATTTACTTACTATTTGAATTGAAAATATTGATAGTAGTATTAATAATAAAACATTTATGATTTTAATAATTACTTTAACAATTATTAAGACTTTACTTTCATTAGTTTCTTGGTAATCATATTTTTCAATAACTTTATAATGATTTACATTTTTTTTCAAAAATTGTTCCACATTTTTATAATTTTTAAAAGTTATAGTATATTTTAAATTTGAATTTGAATCAGAATAGTATTCTTCAATAGTATTTTTAAATTTTTTTAAATCATTTTCTATATTTATATCATCATTAGGCACAATATTTATTGTTCTATATTCCCACTTATTTTTTATAGTTTCCAAGTTTTTATTTATTTGATTAAAAGCATTATACAATGAAAATATCATTAAGTATAAAAAGAAAATGATAATTCCTATCTTTAAAATATATTTATTAAATATAGATTTATAATAAATCATAATATATCACCAAATTTTCTATATCTTGTTTGACAATTTTTTCATATAAATATTAATTAAAACTAAAATAATTATAATTGTTAAAAAGCAAAATAATAAGGTTTCAAAAATACTAATATGAATAGATAACACACTATATAAAGGATATTTTCCTAAAATATATTCAACTATTGGTTTCAAAATAATTATAGCTAGGATATTGATTAAAAAAGTTATGATTAAAAGTGTAACAAATTGCCACATAATTATTCCTTTAATATCTTTATCATAATACCCCATAGTTTTATAAAAATAAATTATTTCTTTATTTTCTTTTAAAGAGTTTTTTAAAAATAAATATGTACTAACTAAACTAAAAATGACTATTATAATTGTTAGAACGTTTATTATATTAAATACAGATTGTATGCTTTCTGTATCTAATTCGTATGCTAAATAAGCATTATAACTCATATTGTTTAATTCATTTATAATATTTTGTACGTTCTCATATTTATCAACTAAAACAAGAGCAGGTAATCCATCAAAAAATATTTTTTCATCTTCTTTATTTTCAAATACTTTGTTAGAATTTAGAATATTTTCTAACATTTCAGATGATACATAACACATATTATATTGGGTTAAGTCTTCTTTTATATCAAATGTTCCAACTAATTTCAAATTTTTGCTATATTCTTCTATTGTATCTATATTCCAATCCCCACTTATTGAATCAATGTCAATTTTATCTTTATTATAAGAAATTTTAAAATTAGAATTTAAATATTTGCTTAATTCAAATAAACTATCACTTGTTTCATTATCATAATTACCAGGATAAAAACTTGAAGAACATATTATTTCATTATCATTTTCAATATCATGACCATAATTTATAGTATAGTTTATTCCATCATAATTTCCATATAATGAAGCATAACCATTAATTTTATTATCTTCACTTTCTATTTTTGCTTGTAAAAAAAGTTCGTAATTACTATGAAAAACTTTAGAAATATGTTTATTGTTTAATTTTTCAATTTGATTTACAATATCATTTCTATCATTTTCGCCGACTTCAACTGCTATAATTCTATTAGAAAAGTCAGAATTTAAATAGTCATTAAAAAAATCTTCAACTGATTTTTTTGCTGTAAAGAAAATTGATAAAATTAAAAAGAAAATTAATGTTGTCAAAACAAATAATATGCTTTTAAATTTAGATTTTCTAATATTTAGTAATGCTAAATAATACCTATCTCTAAAAGTCATGTTTTACCTCTTTTAAAATACCTTTATTCATTGTATATAAGACATCACAATACCTTTTAATAATTGGGTTATGACTGACAACTATAACAATTTTATCAGATGTGCTAATTTCTTTTAAGATATTAAATATTTCTTTTTCATTTTTTTCATCTAAATTACCAGTCGGCTCATCAGCTAAAATTATCATTGGATCATTTACCAAAGCTCTTGCTATAGCTACTCTTTGTTGTTCGCCACCTGATAATTGTGAAGGATAATGATTTAATCTATCTTTAAGGCCTAATTTAATTAAAATATTCCTTGCAACTTGTTTTCGTTCTTTTCTATTTAATTCTTTATTAATAAAAGTAGCAATTAAAACATTTTCTAAAGCAGTTAATCTTTCGTTTAAATAAAAAGATTGAAAAATAAAGCCAATGTTTTTGCCTCTAAAAACATCTTTATCATTGTTAGACATGTTTGAAACATTTATTCCGTCAATAGTATATGTTCCGCTAGTGTACGAGATTAACAATCCTAAAATATTTATTAAAGTTGTTTTTCCGCTTCCACTTGCACCCATTATGGCATAAAATTTACCTTTTTTAAAAGATACAGAAATATCTTTTAAAACTTGCAAATTTTTTTTCATATAATAAACTTTATTAATATTTTCTAAATTCATTATTTCTCCTTTTAAATAATTGAAAGAGTAAAAATGTAAATTTACTCTTTCAATTTTAATTTTTTTAATTACTGTTATCAGTATAAACTTGTAAATTTCCAGTGGTTTTTAAAGTGCTTGGATTTTTAATAGTATATTGGAAAGTGCCAGTTCCGACATTGCCATAATTTGCACCATCATAACTGCCAACTTTTGGTGTTTTGATTGTATTGCTTCCAATGGTTGAATAAAGTCCTAGGAAGACCCTTTTCTTGCCAGTTATTTCTAGTTTGCAAAATGAACAATTATTAGCATCACCATCATGTTGAAGAGTTATTACTTGGACTCTATTTCTTTGATAAACTAAAGCAGAATCATCTTCAGTAAATGTTGCTGTACTAGATTTTGTTGCTGCTAAATCATAATTAAAAAAATGAGCTTTGCTAATAGTTCCTGCAAAAACTAATGCCGGTGCAATGACTAAAGCCATTAAACCAATCTTTGTTGCATTTTTTTTCATAAATTTCACCCTCTCTCTTTTTTTATTTTTGTAGATTTGTCCTCTACAACTAGAATATATAATTAATATTTTAAAAACGAAAGAAACTTATAGTTTACATAAATAATGTAATTTGTAGTTTACATTATTTATACTTTTTTTTAACGTCCTTAAATATTTTTTTTAATTCTTTAGAAGAATATAAATATGGTTGATTAACATCTTTAATAAAGTCTTTAAATAAATATTTTTTATTAAAAAAGTGTGGTACCACCAAATATTCAAATTCACACATTTTTCTGGCATTTTGTAATGCTAGTAAATGAAATAATTTATAATATTTTTCAATATTAATTTTATTTTTTAATTTTTTCATACAAAACATTATAACATATTTTTGTCATATTTCCCATAATTTTTAAATAATTTATCAAAATAATGCAAAAATATATTTGTGATTTATTATGATTTTATCAAATAGACTTAAATTTTGTAGACAAAATATGAATTTTACTCAAAAAGAAATGGGAAAAATTTTTAATGTAAGTTTATCAACTATTAGTGGATGGGAAAATGGTTATGATGATATACCATTAAAAAAACTATCAATATTTTGTAACAAGTTTAATTATAGTATCGATTATATACTCTATTTATCAAATAATAATATACATTACACTAATTGTAATATAAATCAAAAAAACATTGGCAATAATTTAAAGATAATAAGAAAATCTTTAAATTTAACACAACAAAACATTGCTGATTTATTAAATATATCTCGTTCCTGCTATTGTCAGTATGAGTTGGGTATTAATATTCCTACAACAACTTTTTTGTATTCTTTTGCAATGAAATTCAATGTATCTATTGATAAGATATTAGATAGAAAAAAAATTTCAGATTAAACTGAAATTTTAACACCACCCATTCCATCATAATAATTTTTGACAGAATTGTTAAATGAGAACACACCACCAAATCCACTTGATGAAATTGTATATTTTTTACTATTTGCTAAAGAAATATTGCTTGTTGCATGTTGATAACTTGCAAAAACTGTTCCTGATGGTTTGACTTCGAAATATTGATCTATCTCTAAATATAGGCCACTAGGAATTTTTATTGAAACGCCAAATCCATTTGAAAATTTTTGAGCTTCAGTTGAATATATAGTATTTGTTTTAGTATAAGCAACTGTATTAGGTGAATTTATTAATGAAGTATCTGCAAAACGTGCTCCAATAACATCATAACTAGTTATAGTTGGTTGTTTTAACCATTGTGTAACAACAGTTATATTACAACGGTCTGATACACATGTGGAGGTTATTTTTATACTTTTGCTACCTGTCTCATAATAAGTAGCAAGCGGATTAATAGAATCGTTGCTAGTTACTATTTGAATTTTTCCATTTAAGTATTCATCTTTAATCAAATTATCATAATCTTTTTGAGTCATAACATTTGGATAATTTTCTGAAAATCTTTCTACAATGTAATCATATTCTTTTTTTGTTAAAGTTACATTATTATTATTTTTAAAATATACTTCTTTTGCAAATACTAAATTAGGTGTGATTAATATTAATGCTAATAATAAGTGTTTTAATTTCATTTTTCCTCCTTTCCAATTACAACTTATCAAAAAATCAAAAAAAATAAAAGAAACTTACAAGTTCTTTTTATGTTTTAATTTAATGTAAGAGATATATCACGAAAAAAATTGTTGAATATACTTTTTGTTTTTTTGCTATTGCAATTTTCACAATCTATTTCACCGTCTCTAAATAAGTAAGATTCATTACTTTTATAATTATTATATATAAGAATTTTACTATCAATTTTATAAGTGAATTTTTCTATTTCTTTTTCTGTATTACTATCTTTGGTCATAATAATAACCTTTGCTTCATCATTATAAGAAATTGTTTTTTTATAATCTTTATCATCAATAGTAAATATATAATTAGAATCAATTAAGTTATAATTACTTTTAATTTTATTTATTATTTCAATATCTTCAAAATTTAAATTATAGTTGATTTCTTTATCATTTTTGATGGAGATATTTCTTTTTTTGTGAATAAAAATATCATTTACATAATTTTCATCAAAATTTAATTTTAAATTTTCCGTTGTATCTTCAAAAATTACATCTATATAAGTATTTTTTATTATATAATCAATTTTTGTAGTATCTAAATATTCATTATATCCACTATAATCTACAAATAAAATACTATCATCATCTTTAGACGCTATTATAATTTTCTTATCATTTTCATCAATATAATATAAAGATAAACTTTTAATTTCATAATCTTCATTTAAAACATCAAAATCGCCAATTCTAAAAAATAATTTTTCTTTTGTTCTTACAAAGATGCCATTCGAAAGTTCAACATTTTTTCCTTTTCCTGTAACAGTATAAACTTTTATAGAACGATAAGATATAATAAAATAGTATACTAAAAATGTAAAAGCCAAAAATATTAAAATTAATGATAATATCTTTATAATTTTCATTTTCTTTTTAGAATCATTAAATAAAGTTAATGATACTTGATTGATTTCTTTTTCATTTGTTTTATTAATTTTTTCACCACTTAAAATTTCATTAATAGTTACCGAAAAAATTTCACTTAATCTAATTAAAACTGAAGAATCAGGAATAGTTAATCCTCTTTCCCATTTAGAAACAGCTTGACGACTTATTGGAATCATTTCTGCTAATTCTTCTTGAGTTAATCCTTTTTCATCTCTCAACTTTTTAATAAATTTGCCTATTTTATCTATATTCATGCCTAACTCCTTTACTTTGTATCAGTTCTACCTACTAAATAATCTATTGATACGCCATAATAAATAGATATAAAATATAATTTATTAGTTGTTGATATTCTAGTACCATTTTCGTAATGTGCATAAGTTCTTTGATGAAAACCAATACGTTCTGCTAACTGAGATTGAGATAAATTATTACTTTTTCTTAATTCAGTTAGCCTAATAGATAATAATTTATAATCTATTTCTTTATTATTATACATTATGTTTTCATCATTTGCACCTATTAAATAATCAATACTAACATTATAAAAATTTGCTAATGTGCAAATGTTTTTCAAAGATATATCATTTATACCTCTTTCCCATTTTGAATAGGTGTCTTCAGCAACTTTTAAAATTTTAGCAATATCTTTTTGCTTTAAATTATTATCAAGTCTTAAATCAGCAAGTCTCAACTCTTTTTCACGCATTTAGACCACCTATATTTATTTTAGACTTTAAATTTTATCAAATTCGTTTTTCGGATTTTATGGTCTAATTTTTTTATGCTTTATAATAAATATTTTATTTATTATAGTTTAGTGATAAAATAAATATATCAGTGTGGGGATTTTTGCATACATCCCACCACACTGATATTTATAACAATTATCTACTAACTAAAGGGGAGGTAATTGTTTTTTTTAAATTAGAATATTACCATAACCATAGATTAATTTACTATTTAAAGAATAATTTTTTTGCCTGCAGGTATCATTAGTTGAATTGCCTTCTATTGTATAAACTTTATTATTTTCTACTTTTTCAACAATTCCAACATGATCTACCTTATTATCATTTTCCCAATCAAAAAATATAATATCACCACTTTTAGCAATATAATCTTTTTCTTGCCATTGATTCATCATCTTAAACCAATTAACTGCGGTTTCAGGACTAGCGAATTTTGGTAATACTCCTTTATCTAATAATCCTGCTTGGTCTGCTACCCATGATACAAATATAGCACACCAACCTACACGCTTTTTAAAGCCATACCAAGACCAGTAAGGCTCACCACCGACATTTCCTACTTGGGTTAAAGCAATTTGTACCATATCTGGACTACCAACTGGTGTTCCATAAATGACTGATGTCCACATTGTATCATAATCATCACTTAATAAATCATCAAGTTGGCTTTTTTGAATAGGGGATATATGGTATAAATTAATCATTTCTTCTAAAGTTTTTCCATTAACTTTTATATATAATACTTGTTTCATATTATGGTCTAAATTTTCTAAATTAGGCTCATTCTTTATTTCAAATGTTACCTCATTCATTTGCCAAAATATTTTTTTTAATTCATTTATTTTAGTATCATCTATTGTTAGAACATCTACTTCATTTATACCTTTTGTTATAGTAACACTATAAAGAGCAATTATTTCTTTCCATTCAGCACGATTATATTCTATTTTACAATCATCATACTCATTAGTATTTTGAATATTAGTTATTTTTTTAGTTAATTCTTTGTTTAAATCAGAAACAACTGAACTCATTGGTATACTACCTGTATTTTCACTAGAAAAAAATATGCCAAAAACGGAACTACATAATAATCCTATTAAACAGATTACAATTACGATAATAATTGCAATCCAACCTCCTGCAATAATAGCAGCAATTAAAGCTTTTGTAGTAGCAATAATTGCTTTAACTGTTGTAATTGTTGCTTTAACTGTTAATTTAATACCCTGATAAGTCTTTTTAGCAGTTTCTTGAGCAATTTTTATGGCTCTTTGTGAATTTTTTACTGTTTCCTTTGTAACTTTTTCAGTATTCTTAACCACTTGTTTACTTGTTTTAATTCCTTTTTTTGTTGCATTTATTTTCTTTTTTTTAGCAAGTCTATTTTTTATATTTTTAATTTTATCTTTTGTTTTAATAATATTGTTTTTTGTAGTTTTTACTGCATTGTTGCCTTTGTTTCTGACAATTCCTGCATTATTTACAACTTTTCTAGTACCACTTTCAATACGATTTGTTGCATATTCAGTTGAATTTTGTTCCTTAACTTGTTCTATACTTTCATTTCTTTCTTTAATACTATTAATATTATCTTTTGTCTTTTCTGTTGCTATTGCTAATTTATCAATAGTTTTTATTGTTCCTTTAACAATATCTTTTGTCTTAATTTTAGACATATTATTCTCCTGGTTTTGTAGTCATTAACTTATAAAGATTTGTATTTGTAGGGAATTGATTTATAAAAGGAACAAGAGAACTGCCATAGCGAATAAGTCCACAACCTGCATCTGCATTTGTAATATAACTCATTTGCTCATCAGAAATGTTTAGTAAATTAGCAAGTTCTTTTCTATCTGTTGCTGCTTGATTTAACATTACAATAAATTCACTATTAGAGAGCATAGTAGAAGCATCAACAGAAGATAATAAATATTCTACATTTTGAGTTATAGCAGTAGGGTAGGCATTTCTTTTTCTAAATTGTCTCCATGCAGAATTAAAGAAATTAGAAGAATATTCGTTTTCAAATAAAACATGAATTTCATCAATAAATATATGTGTTCTTTTACCTTTTTTATAATTTTCTGCTACACGATTAATCATTGCATCAGTTATTACTAATAATCCCATTGTTTTTAATTGTTTACCAAGTTTATAAATATCATAAGATATAATTCTACTATTAGTATTAACATTAGTTTTGTGAGCAAAAACATTTAAAGAACCATTAGTAAATAATTCTAGTGATAAAGCAAGTTCAGTTGCTTCTTTTTCTGGTTGTTCTAGTAGTTTAGTTCTTAAAGTCATTAGAGTAGGGGTAATGCCAGTTTTATAATAATCTTCATAAACAAGAGCAGTACATCTATCAATAATAGATTTTTCTTTTGCCCCTAGACCTTTTTTATCTAATTGTTCAAATAATGATAAAATGAATTCTGATTTGTCAACAATAGGATTAGCACCATCACCATATCCTTCAATCATATCCATAGCGTTTATATGGTCATTACTACTAGCTGATATTCCAATAACCTCGCCACCCATAGCATTAACTAGAGCAGAGTATTCACCTTCTGGATCACATATTAAAATATCATCATCAGTCGAAAGTGCTAAAAATGCTATTAGTTCTTTTGCATTAAATGATTTGCCACTACCTGGAACACCTAATAAAAATGCTGATTGATTTAAAAGATTGGCTTTATTTACCATAATTAAATTATGAGAAATAGCATTTTCGCCATAGTAAATTCCACCTTTGTCCATAATTTCTTGTACTCTAAAAGGATTTAAAACCGCTAAACTTTCGGTTGTAAGTGTTCTTAAATTTTTGACTTTTCTAACACCTATTGGTAGAGCAGTATTTAAGCCATTCATTTGTTGATATTTTAAAGGCACAATTTGGCATAAATGTTTTCTTGCTGTTATTAAGATTGTTTCTGTGTCGGCATCTAGTTGTTCTTTTGTATTGGCGGTAATGACAAGAGTTAAATTAGCAAACATCATTCGTTGGTCTCTTGTAGTTAAATCATCTAAAAACTCTTTGCTTTCTTTTCTTTGTTGTTCCATATCATAAGGAATAACTGCCGAAAAATTATTATTAGCATTTTGTTTTCTTTGCCAATTAGTAATGTTTGTTTCAACACCAAGCAATCTATTTTCAAC
>CANQDH010000030.1 GCA_947591565.1 uncultured Bacilli bacterium
AATTATAATCCTGAGCTTGATTTAATTATCAAATTGTTAAAAAAGAATAACTTATTTAGAGAAAAAATTGGTAGCATATTTCATCAATATAGTTCAATAATTACATCTGGTAATATAGATAATATTTGTGATGATAATTTTTTCTTGATGAGTGTAGAAACATATTGTATGTTAAATGATATAGATATAAAAATTATAGATGAAAAGGAATTATATCAAGATTTAGATATTTCTAATATTACAGGTGTCTATTTAGCGGAAATTAGTAGGTATCCATTATTATCTGTTACCCAAGAAAAAGAACTTGCTACAAGGATAGCTAATGGAGATGAAAAGGCAAGAAAGTATTTTATTGAATGTAATTTAAGATTAGTAACGAGTATTGCCAAAAAATATATGAATAGAGGTTTGTCGTTCTTAGATATGGTACAAGAAGGTAATTTAGGATTGATGATTGCCGTTGATCATTTTGATGTTTCAAAAGGTTATAAGTTTTCAACATATGCAACGTGTTGGATAAGAGAAGCTATTACTAGAGCAATTGCTAATAAAGGAAGAAATATTAGAATATCTGTTAGTACATATGAAAAGGTACAAAATTATAAAGCAGCACAAGCTCTTTTAGAAAATAAATTAAATAGAGAAGTAACTATCAGTGAAGTTGCACATGAAATGGGTATATCTATAGAAGAAGCCGGTAATTTATATAAACTTCAAACTGATACCGTAAGTCTTAATAGCCCCGTATCTGATGAAAGTGATACAGAATTTGGAGATTTAATTCCTACAAATGAAATATTAGATGATAGTGTTATATCAAATGATTTACATACTTTGATTCAAAATTTATTACAGCAATGCAAGTTAACTTATAGAGAAATAGATGTACTAATGTTAAGATATGGTCTTAATGATAATGAGTATATGACATTGGAAGAAATAAGCCATAGATATAACATAACAAAAGAAAGGATAAGGCAAATTGAAATTAAAGCTTTGAAAAAAATTAGAAAATCAAAATATATTAAAGATTTTGCAATTTATATGCAAAATCCAGATAAAGCTTTAAAATTCCTTCAACAATTTCAAAAAAAGTCTCGAAAATCGAAATATGCCCTTGATTATTTAGAAACTGAAGATGGTCCTAAAACAATTTACGATCAGTTTCCAGATTATACAAAAGAAGATATATATGATATGTTAACGAAATTAACTAACGAGGAAAGAATATTTATTGAAACGATTTACGGTACTAATTTAGATATTCCAGTTTATATAAAACTAGATAGAGCTAGATCGGAAATATATTATTATACTCTTGTTCCAAAAATGGAAAAAATATTAGAAGAAATAGTTTCTGTCAAAAATAAACATGTTTTAAAAAAAGAAAAAAATGATGACTAGTCATTCATAATTTGTAACTAAACAACTACAACATATATTAATATGGGGTGGTAATCATTGACTACTATTACAGTTTCTGATTTAATGAAAAGATTAGGAAATATTAATTTAATTGATATAAGGAGTAGTAGCCGTTTTAACAATAATCATATACCTGGAGCCAAAAATATTGAATATAGTATATTAGTGATGGATCCTAGTAAATATTTAGATAGAAATAATAAGTATTATTTTTACTGTCAAAGAGGTATGCAAAGTCATAAATTATGTTCATATTTATCTAGTATAGGTTATGATGTTGTCAACGTTGCAGGTGGTTATGAAGCCTGGATATTAGAAAAATAGAATGTTTACGCATTCTATTTTTGTTAATTATTAACTAAACGATAAAAATTAAATGATGGTTTATTAAATAATCTAAACGGAAGTATAGATGTTCCAAGGCCACTAGATATATATAAATCACTTGTCTTTATTTTATAATAGTTTTTGTAATATTTTTTAGCTCCTTTTGGTGTATATAAAGCACCAATAAAAGGGAGTGTAATCTGTCCATTATGACTATGACCAGCAAGTATTAAGTCAAAATCCTCATCAATTTGCTCAATATAATCTGGTTCATGAATGAGAAGAATTTTATAGTTAACGTCTTCTTTTTGTAAAAAATCACTTGTATCTTTTAATTTTTCATTAATAGGAATATTTCCATAATAATTAGTGCTTATACCACTAATAAGAATTTTGGAATCTCCACTATATAAAACTTGATATGTATCATTTAAGTTTATAAATCCAGCATCTTTGATAACATAAGCCCAGTTTTCATATTTGTAATCGTGATTTCCTGTAATAGCGTATTTACCTAAATTGGCTTTTATTTTCGAAAGAATTTTTTTAATTTCATCTTCATCTTCCTTTGAAACATTTCCGGTATCTACTAAATCACCTGTCAAAAAGACTAAATCAGGATTAATTTCATTTATCTTAGAAACCACTTTTTCTAATTTTTTTTCATTATAATTTTTCCCATAATGTATATCTGAAATATGAACAATTTTTAATCCATAAAAATCATTTGGTATCTTTTTATTTACTATTTTATATTCTTTTACTTTTAAACCATTATTTCCAATAAAGTAACTATATAAAAGGATAATGACAATAATGATAATGAAAAGAATAACAATTTTCGTAAGTGTCTTTAATTTAGATGACATTTAACCAAATAACAATATAAAAAATTGTAAAGCAATTAAGATACCATTATGAATAAAGTGGAAACTCATAGGAACTAAGACATTATCCGATTTTTCTAACATATAAGCAAACATCACACCTGGTGCTGAATAAGGAATGATATATAATAAATCAGAAAAATCCGTGAAATTATTAAAAACATGTAGGGAACCAAAAACAAGTCCAGAAAGAAGGATAAAGACCCATTTATGACTAAAGATTTTCTTAAAACTATATCTAAAGACTAATTCCTCAACAATAGGCGCATATATAACGGCTGAAAAGAAAATATAGATAGGGCTTATATTAAATGTATCCATAATAGCTTGTTCATTATTAGATGTATTTTGATTAAACAAGAACATTATCATCAAATTGCTTATCATCATAATGAATAAACCGATTAACCAGTACTTAAGATATTTATTAAAATATGTAAGACTATTTTTCTTAAAATCTTTAAAATCTTGAGATATTTTTTTATGGTAAATTAAAATAATAATTGATCCCATTAAAATATAGAAACTAATTAAATATATAATTTTGAAAAATAAGGGGATATTATTTGTATCAAGACCATACATATGAAAAGGTAGACTTTGCAAATATGGAAAAAAGAAATATAAAAGAATAACACCTAAACCTGTACCTATACTTTTATATCTTTTTAAAAGTTCTTTATCATCTTTTTTAAGATAAGATTTAAAAAAGATAAAAGTTAAGACAATCGCTAAAATAGTACTTATTAAGTTATATAAAATAGTTTCTATATCATTTAAACTTAAATTTAATAAATTAATAGGTAAAAAGCGAAAAAAATAGATGGTAAAAAAGATTAAAATACTAATTAAGGTAACACTTATGATTTTAAAATCACTTACTTTATTATTCAAAAAAATCATCTCCTATATAATTATACCAAAAAAAATCAAAAAAGTGTTCTTATTTTGTAAAATATATGATATAATTATATTGTGATGCAAAAGAGTGGGTAGTCCCACTCTTTAATGTAATTGGAGGAGAAGAATGGACGTAGTAAAAAAAGTATCAGATTTAGTGGTTAAACCTATTGAAAAATTAGGATATAATGTTGTATCGATAACTTTTGAAAAAGAAGATGGCAATTATTATTTAAGGATTATCATTGATAAAACAGGTGGTATTAGTGTTGATGACTGTGTCAATGTTAGTAGATGCGTAGATCCACTACTTGACGAAGCAGATTTAGTTGAAAATAATTACATACTTGATGTATGTTCAAAATAGGAAGGTGATATAAATGAATAGTAAAGAATTTAAAACAGCACTTAAAGTATTATGTGAAGAAAAAGATATTGAAGAGGACATTATATATGATGCGATGGAACTTGCTTTGACATCAGCATACAAAAAAAACTATCAATCATTACCCAATGTTCGTGTTGATATAAATAGGCAAACTGGCGAAATTCATATTTATTCATTCAAGACGGTTGTCGAGAAAAATGCTGATGATGAAATAATTGCTGGTCTTCCAGAACCTGAACCTAAAGAGGAAACAGATGATGATGAAGAAGATGAAGAACAAAAAGTTTATTTTGATAAAAGACTTCATTTAACTTTAGATGACGCTAAAAAACAAGTACCAGATATTAAAATAGGTGAAACGATTGAAACCGAAGTAACACCAAAAGATTTTGGTAGAGTTGCTGCTGCTACAGCTAAGCAAGTTGTCGTTCAAAAAATACGTGAAGCCGAAAAAAATAACATTATTTCTCTTTATGCTGATAAACAAGATGAGATGGTAACAGGTACTGTTGAAATGGAAGACGTTCGCAATTACTATATTGATTTAGGTAAAACCCAAGGTATTCTTCCAAAAACCGAAATTATACCAGGCGAAAAAATTAAAATGGGTTCTAGCATTAAAGTATATATTAGCAAAGTTGAAAATACAGGTAAAGGACCATTAATTCTTCTTTCAAGATCACATTATGGTTTTGTTAAAAGACTATTTGAACTTGAAATACCTGAAATAAACGATGGTATTATTCTTATTTATAGTGTTGCAAGAGAGGCTGGAAATCGTACCAAAATCGCTGTTTATTCTGAAAAAAGCAATGTCGATGCTGTCGGTTCTTGTATCGGTGAAAAAGGCATGCGTATTAATAGAATTATAAATGAATTAAATGGTGAAAAAATTGATGTTGTTTTATATGACAAAGATCCTGCTCAATTTATTGAAAATGCTTTAAGTCCTGCTAAAAATGTTCATGTTTTTATAACTGATGAAGATAAGAAAGAAACCATTGTTATTGTCGATAAAGATAATTTATCACTTGCTATTGGTAAAAAAGGTCTTAATATTCGTCTTGCTTCACGTTTAACACATTACAAATTAGATGTTAAAACTGTAGAAGAAGCTCAAAAAATGGGTATTAATATTGTTGAGGATTAATTATGAAAGTAAAGAAAATTCCAACAAGAAGTTGTGTTGTTACACGTGAAAAGTATCCTAAAGGAGAATTAATTCGCGTTGTTAGGACGCCAGAATCAAAAGTCGTTATTGATTTAACAGGAAAACAAAATGGTAGAGGAGCATACTTAAAAAAAGATTTAACAGTTATTGAAAAAGCCAAAAGAAGTAAAATATTAAATAAACATCTAGAAGTAGATGTACCAGATGAAATATTTGAGGAATTAAAAAGCATTATTGGGGGTAAAAAATGTCAGGAGCACGAAAAGATTATTTAACTTGGGATGAATATTTTATGCTACTAGCTATTAATAGTTCCATGCGTAGTAAAGATCCTAAAACCCAAGTTGGAGCATGTATAGTTAAAGATAAACACATTTTATCATTAGGATATAATGGAACACCACCAGGTATAACTGATGATGAAATGCCGTGGGATAGTTTAGGTGAACAGACAAATGATTTTATGAATATCAAAAATACTTTTGTTGTTCATGCCGAAGCTAATTCTATTTTGTCATATAATGGTGATAAAAAAGATTTAAAAGATGCTGATATTTATGTAACTTTATTTCCGTGCTTAGAATGTACAAAACAAATTATCACGGTTGGTATTAAAAGAGTTATTTATCTTAACATGTATTCGAAACAAGATATGGTGTTAGCTAGTAAATATATGCTAAATAAGGCTCATGTTGATGTCAACCAGTTTGAAGAAATGGACAAATTAAAGGAGAAGGTTTTATCGAAATTTAATAAATATTAAGAAAAGAGGTGTTGCACTTATGATGAGTGTCATAGAATATGCAAATGATGTTAATAAAAGCGTAAATGAAATTTTAAATAAATGTAAAGAACTTGGCATTAATGTAACAAATGAAAATGATGAACTTGAAGAAGAAGATATTATCATGCTCGATAATGCATCTTACGATGAATTAGATGATATAGCCCAAGACATTATTGAAAAAGAAAATATTAGTGTTGAAAATACGAATAAAAAACAAAAAATCAAAAATAAAAATGAACGCGCTAAATCAACTAAAAAAGAATTTGCAATGAAAAAGAAAGAAATGTACAAAAAGAAAGAAAAATTACAATCTAATTCCAATATCAATAGTTCAAATATCGTTCTTTATAAAGAAAATATGACTATAGGTGAACTTGCAACAAAGTTAGGTGTAAGTGGGGCTGAATTAGTAAAAAAACTTTTTATGCTAGGAACAATGGTGACGGTTAATAATTCAATTAGTTTTGAAAATGCTGAAATACTTGTGATGGACTATAATAAGGAACTTAAAAGAGAAGAAGCCGCAGATGTTACGAATTTTGAAGCATATGAAATAATCGATGATGAAAAAGATTTAGTCAAAAGACCACCAGTTGTTACCATTATGGGACATGTCGATCATGGAAAAACAACCTTACTTGATACGATTAGAAAAACAAGTGTTGCTTCTTTAGAAGCAGGAGGTATTACCCAAGCTATCAGTGCTTATCAAGTAAAACATAATGGTGAAACAATTACCTTTATAGATACACCTGGTCATGCTGCTTTTACAGAGATGCGTGCAAGAGGTGCCAAGATAACCGATATTGTTATTATTATTGTTGCTGCTGATGATGGTGTTATGCCTCAAACAAGAGAAGCTATTGACCATGCACTAGCCGCTAATGTGCCAATTATCGTAGCCATTAATAAAATAGATAAGCCAGGCGCTAATCCTGAAAGAATTATGACTGACTTAACTGAATATAATTTAACGCCAGAAGAATGGGGAGGAAATACCTTATATAATAAAATATCAGCCTTAACAGGTGAAGGTATTGATAAACTTTTAGAAAATATTTTATTAGTTGCTGAAATGGAAAATTATAAGGCTAATCCTAAAAGATATGCAAATGGTACAGTTGTCGAGGCTAGTTTAGATAAACATGTTGGCCCAGTTGTTACATTGTTAATTCAAAATGGTACTTTAAGAATAGGAGATCCAGTCGTAGCAGGATGCGCTTATGGGAAAATAAGAGGTTTAAAAAACGATTTAGGTGAAGATATTGTTGAAGCCGGTCCATCAACACCTGTTAGTATTATTGGTTTAAACGATATGCCAACTGCTGGTGATAAATTTATGGCTTTTGAAACCGAAAAACAAGCGAGAAGTGTTGGTGAAGAAAGAAGAGTACAGGCCAAATTAAATGAACATAAGACAAGTAATGCTGTAAGTTTAGACGATTTATTTGCTCATATTCAAGATGGTGTAAAAGAAATAAATGTTATTATTAAAACGGATGTCAATGGTAGTAGTGAAGCCGTTAAAAATTCTTTAGAAAAACTTGATGTTGAAGGCGTTAAAGTTAAAGTTATAAGAAGTAGTGTTGGGGCTATTACAGAAAGCGATATTGTCCTTGCTAAAGCATCAAATGCCCTTATTATAGGTTTTAATGTAAGACCTCAAAATAGTATCAGAGAATATGCTAAAGATAACGGCGTTGAAATAAGACTATATAATATAATCTATAAAGTTGTTGAAGAAATGGAAGCCGCTATGAAAGGTATGCTTGATCCTGTCTATGAGGAACAAATCCTTGGAAGTGCTGAAGTTAGAAAATTATTCAAATTTTCCAAAGTTGGTGTTATCGCCGGTTCATATATTATTGATGGTGTTATTAAAAATACATCAAAAGCTAGAATTATCCGCGATAGTATTGTTATTTTTGATGGAAATATCAACTCTTTACAACGTGAAAAAGATTCTGTTAAAGAAGTAAAAAAAGGTTTAGAATGTGGTATTACCATTGAAAACTTTAACGATTTAAAAGTTGGCGATATCATCGAAGCCTATGAAATGGTTGAAATAAAAAGATAAGTAAAAATGAAAAAATAAGGAAAAGTTATTATATTTATGAAGGAAGAATGTCTTCCTTTTTTTGTAAAATATCTTTTTTATGATGATTACTAATTTTAAAAAGAAGAAAAATGTGATATTATAAGTAATAACAGGAAGGAGTTAGATACTAGTGCTTTTAGAAAAATTATTACTTGTTCCTACCAATCCTGGTTGTTACCTTATGAAAAATAAAGATGGAACTATTATATATGTTGGTAAGGCCAAGAATTTAAAAAATAGATTAAACTCCTATTTTCATAGTAAACATACGGGTAAAACGGCTAAACTTGTAAGTGAAATAGCTGATTTTGAATATGTTGTTGTCGGTAGTGAAGTCGAATCCTTAATATTAGAAATCAATTTAATTAAAAAGTATGATCCTAAATATAATATTTTATTAAGAGATGATAAAAGTTATCCTTATATAGAACTTACGAATGAAGATGTACCTAGACTCCTTGTTGTAAGAAACATTAATCGTAAAAAGAAAAATCGTCATTTAATGTTTGGCCCATACCCAAATGTTACAGCAGCTAGAAATACCGTCAATTTATTAAATCGATTATATCCTTTAAGAAAATGTACAACTTATAACAAAGTTCCATGTTTATATTACCACATAGGACAGTGTCTAGGTTACTGCACTTATAAACAAGATCAAAAGAAAATAAACCAAATGAAAGAAGAAATATTATCCTTTCTAAAAGGCGATGATACCAAAGTAAAACAACGCTTAGAAGAAGAAATGCTTAAAGAAAGTGAAAAAATGAATTATGAAAAGGCTAAAGAATTAAAAGATTTGCTTGATTATATAAATATCACTTTAACAAAACAAAAAGTTGAAATTAGAGATAATATTGATCGCGATGTTTTTGGATATTATGTCCAAAATGGTTATATTTCTTTTCAGGTTTTCTTTATAAGAGGCGGAAAAATACTTGAAAGACACTCTAAAATTGTTCCTTTAATTGATGAAATAAATGAAGAACTAAATAGATATATTGCTTCCTTTTATGAAAAAGATCTTTTATATCCTAAAGAAATATTAGTACCAAATATCGTCGATACAGCCTTAATTGAAAGTTACTTAAATATTCCTGTTAAAATACCTGTCAAAGGCATAAAAAAACAGCTAGTTGATATGGCTAACCATAATGCAAGTGTTGCTTTAAAAGAAAAATTTGAACTTATCAAAAGAGATGAAGAAAAAACAGAACTTGCTAATGAAGAATTAAGAAAAAAATTAAAACTAGATAAATTAGACAGAATTGAACTTTTTGATAATGCCCATCTTTTTGGAACCTTTAATGTATCTGGTATGGTTGTTTATAAAAATGGTTTCCCAAGTAAAAATGACTATCGAAAATTTAAAATTAGTATTGATAAAAATGATGATTATGGAACGATGCATGAAGTTATTTATCGAAGATATTTCCGCGTTTTAAAAGACCATCTCGAACGACCTGATTTAATTATTGTCGATGGTGGTGTAGGCCAAATTAATGTGGCCCGTGAAGTTATTAATTCCTTATCTTTAGATATTATGGTAGTCGGACTAAAAAAAGATAATCATCATAGCACCGAAGCCCTACTTGCTTTTGAACCCATTCAAGAAGTACCTGTCGACAAAAAAAGTTCATTGTTTTATTACTTAGAAAGAATGCAAGATGAAGTTCATAACTTTACAATTAATTATCACAAAACGATACGAAGTAAAGGATCCTTATCTAGTTTACTAGATGGTATTGAAGGAATAGGTGAAAAAAGAAAAAAGGAATTACTTAAAAAATATAAAACTGTTACCAAACTAAAAGAATTAAGTATAGCTGAATTAAAAACCATTTTACCTTTAAAAGTCGCTGAAAATTTAAAAAAATTTTTAGATAATTATGAGTAAAAAGGTAGGCTTGTAAAGTATTTATAAATTTTGAGTTTCGGCAAAAATAATTATAGACATGAAAAAATCAGAGATTTTGAAAAATATTCTCTGATTTTTGTTT
>CANQDH010000031.1 GCA_947591565.1 uncultured Bacilli bacterium
TGCTATAACGAATTTAAAGAGTAAAGCCCATATATATTATGAAGTATGTGTTATAGATAATGGAGAAAATAAAACAAATCCATGTTTAATAGGAGAAGAAACATTAGAACAACCAACGATTAATTTTGAACATGATAATATAACAATTATAAATAACGGAAATCAAGAAGAAACAGATTATGCTTTAAGAAATAGTTTAACGGTTAAAGATAAAGATGGACAAGTTATAAATAATGCAAATGTAAGTTATGATTTAGATATTAATAATTTAGAAAATAAAGAATATAACGTTATTTACACCGCTACTTACGATGGTGAAGTAATTACACGTTTAAGGAAAGTAAATGTTACAAATAAAAACAATATAACAACCTTTGATGCACCAGGTGAAGGACATGCTTTTACTCCAGCATATAATGGTATATATAAAATAGAACTATGGGGAGCTCAAGGTGGAAGTATGACTGGAAATGGTGAGACATATGATGGAGTTTCACGAGGAAGTTTAACATATATAGGAGGTAAAGGAGCTTATACTAGTGGTTATATCAATTTGCTCACTAATAATCTTATGTATGTATATGTAGGTGGCAAGGGTTCTGATAATATATGGGGTCCAGATGTTTCATGCATTGATGGGGACTACAAAGGAGGCTATAATGGTGGAGAGTCTATAAATTCAAGTCAATGTCATTATGGCGCTTCAGGTGGCGGAGCCACAGACATAAGATTAGAAAGTGGTTCATGGGATAATTTTGATGGTTTAAAATCGCGAATAATGATTGCTGCTGGTGGAGGGGGCGCCAATTTCAGAAATCAAGGATATGGTGAAGGCGATGGAGGTGCTGGTGGCACTTTAAAAGGAATTGATGGCAAGGAAGCTCTTACTGATGGTAGTTATCACCGACCATATTATGAAAAAGGCTACGCCATTGGAACAGGTGGCACGCAAACTAGTGAAGGATATCATATTTGGTATCATCTTGATGGCACAACAGGTAATGAAAATATAGAAGCTGTAGTACAATCTGGTGGCGGAGCTGGATATTATAAAGGCGGAGCATCTACACATGGAGGAGCTGGAGGAGGTTCATCCTTTATTTCAGGCTATGAAGGCTGTAATGCTATAGAGGAAGAATCAACTATAGACAAAATTATTCATACAGGACAATCTATTCATTATAGTGGTTATGTATTTGATAATCCTATCATGATTGCTGGTGATAGTGAAATGCCAAATCATGATGGCAATGGTACTATGCAAGGTAATAGTGGTAATGGATACGCTAAAATAACTTTAATATATTATTATTAGCAAAATAATTCTTAAAAAAGATTGAAAAGAAGATTGAGAAAAAATGCTCAATCTTTTTATATATAATTGATTTTACAATTTTTTTGTAAATTTATAATAAATATCTTTACTTTTATATATAAAAATAGTAAAATAGTGGTAGTAAGTGGTACCAAGTGGTAGAAAGTGGGGTGATGATGATATGTTCATGGGAGAGTATATTCATACAATAGATGAAAAGGGACGTATCATTATTCCTGCTAAATTACGTACAGAACTAGGTGAAAATTTTGTTATAACTAAAGGTTTAGATAATTGTTTGGCCATTTATACTTATAATGAATGGAAAAATATTATTGAACAGTATAGACAATTACCAAATATTGGTGAAACGAGAAGTATTTTGCGATTTTTCATCTCTGGTGCTACCATTTCAGAATTGGATAAACAAGGACGTATCAATATTCCAGCTCCACTTATTTCTTTTGCAGGTTTATCTAAAGATTGTGCCATCATCGGTGTTGGTGAACATATGGAAATATGGGATAAAGATCGTTGGTATGAATATTTAACTGCTAAAGAAGCTAATATAACCGAAATTGCTGACGAACTATTTTCTAAATCACTTTAATGCATATAAGTGTTTTACTTACAGAAACAATTAATTATTTAAACTTAAAAGAAAATAGTATCGTTATCGATTGTACATTAGGTTATGGTGGTCATAGTAGTGAAATATTAAAAAGAATACCAAAAGGAAAACTTTATGCCTTTGATCAAGATGAAGACGCAATTAAAAGTTCTAACGAAAGATTAGGAAACATTTCTTCTAATTATGAAATTATCAAAAGTAATTTTAAAAATCTAGAATTAGAAATGAAAAAGAGAAATATAGAACATGCAGATGCTATTATGTATGATTTAGGAGTATCTAGTCCGCAACTTGATGAAACAGAACGTGGGTTTAGTTTTCATAAAGATGCAACTCTTGATATGCGTATGGATAAAAGTAATTCTTTATCAGCATATAAAGTGGTAAATGAATACACCTTTGAACAACTAGTCAAAATATTTAGAGAATATGGTGAAGAAAAATATGCTAGCAGTATTGCTAAAAAAATAATTGATACTCGCAATCTTAAACCTATTGAAACCACTCTAGAACTAGTTGATGTGATTAAATCAGCGGTACCTTATAAATATAAACAAGAAAAACATCCTGCAAGAAAAATTTTTCAAGCTATTAGAATTGAAGTTAATAATGAACTTGAAGTATTTGAAGAGTCTTTAAAACAAGCCCTAAATCTTATTGATGTGGGGGGAAGAATATGTGTTATAACTTTTCATTCTTTAGAAGATAAAATATGCAAACAAATATTTAAAGAATATTCTAGTTTACCTAAAGAATTAGAAAAATTACCTATGGTTCCTGATAATTTACAACCTAAATTTAAAATAATTGATTGCATATATCCAACAGATGATGAAATTAAAAGAAATAGTAGAAGTCGTAGTAGCAAACTTAGAATAATAGAAAGAATAAAATGGTGATAATATGAAAAGAGTTAAAAGTAGAAAAATGCGCATGAGTAAAAAAGAAAAATTACTATATATAACGGGTAGTTTATGTATTGTTTTAACAGTTGTCATGAAACTTTTTTGTGGTGCTAGTATTGGACATTTAAATCTTTCTGTTGAAAAGGTAAGATATGAAATAGATGAACAATCTAAAAAAAATGAAAGTCTTACTATGAAAGTTAATGAACTAACTTCTTATGATAACATAAAAGATGCTATTAAAGATATGGGACTTGCATACAATAATGATAATATTATAGTTATTGATAAATAAGAGGTGATTAATTTGAAAACAAGAAAAAATCAAACAAAAAAATGGAAATATCCTAAAATCGTTTTTCTTGTTTTTTCTTTTATCATATTTGTGTTAATTATACAGTTATGCTACTTATCTTTATCACCAACTATATATGGTATCAATATGGATAAGTTTGCTTTAAATCGTAATACAATTAGTGGAACATTACCTGCAAGTAGGGGCAATATTTTTGATGTAAATGGTGATATCTTAGCCCAAAATGTTTCTTCGTATACAGTTATTGCTTATCTTGATGAATCAAGACTAGGTGTTAATAAAGAACCACAATATGTTATCGATAAAGAAATGACAGCTCAAAAAATATGTGAAGTTTTAGATTATGACTATGAATCAATGCTTAAAATTCTTAAGACCTTTAGTGAACAAGGTAAATACCAAGTAGAACTTGCTCATGGCATTACGGAAATACAAAAAGAAACCATCGAAAATTTAAATTTAACTGGCATTGATTTTGTTGAAAATTATAAAAGATATTATCCTAATGGTGATTTTGCTTCTTATGTTATTGGTTATGCAAAAACTTATGAAAACACCGAAGTAGATGAAGATGGCTATACCAAAATTAATTATGATATTGTGGGTGAACTTGGTATTGAATCTAAATATGATGACCTTTTAAGAGGTAAAGATGGATACTTAAGTTATCAAAGTGATCGTAATGGGTATAAAATTCCTGACACCAAAGAAACAAGAATAGAACCAACTAATGGTGCTGATATTTATTTAACTATTGATTCTAATATTCAAAGATTTATCGAATCTGCTGTTAAAAATATCGAGGAAAAATACGAACCAGAATGGATGATGCTCTCTATTATGGATGCGAAAACCGGTGATATTTTAGGAACATCTTCAACCCCTTCATATGATCCAAACATTCTCGATATCAAAAATTATGAAAGTCCTCTTGTAACATACTTATATGAGCCAGGTAGTACCATGAAAACTTATACCTATATGTGTGCTATTGAAAAAGGAACTTATGATGGAACAGCTACTTATGAATCTGGTTCTATTGAAATTGAAGGCACAAAAATAAGCGACTGGAATAGCGGTGTTGGATGGGGAACGGTTCCTTTTGATAAAGGATATGAATATTCTAGTAATGTTGCGATTGCAAATATTTTAAATAGATTTATTGATAAAGACGATTTAAAAAAATGCCTAACATCATATGGCTTTGGAGCTAAAACAGGTATTGAATTATCAATGGAAATGGAAGGTAATCTAGACTTCGAATATCCTGTTGAAGTTGCTGCAGCTGGTTTTGGTCAAGGAATTACGACAACAGCCGTTCAGCACTTAAGAGCCCTTAGCATTATTGCCAATGATGGACGTATGTTATCACCCCATATTGTCGATAAAATAATTGATTCAAATAATGGAAAAATCATATATGAAAGTAAAGTAGAACAAAGTAATCAAGTTGCAAGTACATCAACAGTTAATAAAATGAAAGAACTTATGTATAATACTGTCAATGGAACAGATGCGGGAACAACGGGTTCAGCCTATAAACTTGATGATATTACTGTTATAGGTAAAACAGGAACAGCCCAAATTTACGATAATGAAATGGGAGGATATTTAACCGGTTCTAATGATTATATTTATTCTTTTGCCGGAATGTTTCCTTATGAAGATCCTCAGTATATCGTCTATGCAGCCGTTAAAAGACCTAATGTCGGACAAAGTTCTATTTTAGCTGGAGCCGTTAAAGATGTTATCGAAAGTATTATCAAATATAAAAATTTAAATGGTAATAAAGAGATAAATGAAGAAAATAATGTTGTACTTGATTTATATCTTAATCAAAAAGTAGATAGTGTTAAAACCAATTTAGAAAGAGAAAATATCGATGTCGTTGTTATTGGCGATGGTGATACCATTATCAATCAGTATCCTAAAATGCATAATGAAGTATTAGCCCATGATAAAGTTTTCTTAGTTACGAATGGTCAAAATATATATATGCCAAATATTATAGGATGGTCAAGAAAAGATGTTGCTGTTTTAGCCCAATTTTTAAATATAAAGGTAAATTATAATGGCTATGGATATGTTACAAAGCAAAGTATCAATGAAAATGAACCTCTTTTAGATAATATGGTTTTAGATACTGAATTACAAGATAAAAAGAGTATGATATCATCTAGTAGTTAAAACTATTAGGTGATATTTTTTTTCTTAAAAAAACTCTTCTTCGTGTACTATCGATACAAAATCACTCTTATTTAACTTTAACTCTTCAAATATTTTTTAACTTTTAAATAGTCATATATAGTTACAAATATAATATTAAACGCTATGGTTATAATTAACCCCCATAAACCTATTTTACATATGCAAAGAAGAGATAATAATAGTGTTCTTATAAGCATTCCATAGAGCGTACCTTTCATACTATCTTTAGCCTTACCCATTGCTTGCAAACTACTTGAAATAGGTGATTGAACATAATGAAGTAAACAAATAGGAGCTAAAAATTTAATATAAGTAATACCTTCATTTGTTTTATAAATAAATTTAAGTAAAAATTCAGGAAAAAATTCAAAAATAAGCGTTGATGGAATACCAATTAAAAGAGAAAAGAAAATAGCTTGTTTAATTCTTCTTTTAGTAATATCTATTTTACCATTACTATAACTATTACTAACAATAGGTACTAAGGCTTGCGATATAGCCATAGTAAAAAAAGATGGTAAAAGAATAAGTGGTAAGACATAACCATTTATAATACCGTATTCTTTAACAATAAAGTTATTAGAATAACCAGATTTTAAAAGAAGAGTCGTAAGAATAATGGGCTCTAAAAAATGTCCAATATTGCCAATAAGCCTGCTACTTGTTGTTGGAAGTGCAATATTCAAAATATTTTTAACATTCTTTTTTTGTGGCATGAAATCATCTTTTTCAAGTTTAAAACCTTTAGGAATAAAGAAAAATAAAACAATAATCGATGTTAACTCACTAAAAATATTTGATAAAACAATAAAGGCAACAGCTATTTCCACGCCTCTTGATAAAAAAAGGGGCAAACCTAATATAATAATAATTAGTCTTACAATATCTTCAGTGACATTAGAAACAACATGCGGAATCATACGTTGTTTACCAAAAAAATATCCTCTTAATATAGATGAAATACTAATAAAAGGTAAGACTAGTCCTGTACATATAAGAGCATAATAACTTCTTGGCTCATGTAGTAAATTATTTGCAATAAAAGAACTTATAAACAACATAACAATAATAATAACAAGATTAATAATTAACGAAAAAGGAATGATCGAAAAAATGAGGTTTTTACTTTTGACTTTATTTTCGGCAACAATTTTCGATATGGCGGTTGGAAGTCCTAATTGGGCTAGGGCTATTAATAACATAAAGGTAGGGGATATAAGCATATAAATACCGATACCTTCTGTTCCAAGTAATCTTGTCATAACAATTTTGATAATCATACCGAGAATTTTCGTTATAAATCCTCCAATAATTAAAATGATTGTTGATTTAATAAATTTATTTTTCAAACTATCACCATCTTATTTAATTATAAGAATTATTTAAAAAATAAGACCATTTTATTGTTTAAAAATTGAATTTATTATATAATCATATAAGAGGTGAAAACGTGTGTTAAAAGTTGAACATGTAACAAAGTATTATGATGATTTTTTAGCTGTTGATGATTTATCTTTTGAGGTAAAGCCCGGTGAAATATTTGGCTTACTTGGTGTCAATGGAGCAGGTAAAACAACAACTTTTCGTATGATTATGGGTCTAATTGACGCAAATAGTGGTTCGATTACCTTAGATGGTAAAAAAATAGGTTATGATGTAACAGATAAAATTGGTTTTTTAACAGAAGAGAGAAGTTTACTTACGAAAATGACGGTTAAAGAACAATGCCTTTTTTATGGTAATTTAAAAGGTATGGATAATGAAACTATTTTGGCGCGCTTAGATGAACTTTTAAAGAGATTTGAAATAACTGAATATAAAGATAAAAAAATAAAAGAACTTTCCAAAGGAAATCAACAAAAAATTCAGTTTATAACAGCTATTTTAAATAATCCTAAGTTACTTATCCTTGATGAACCTTTTTCTGGTTTAGATCCTTTTAATGTTGAATTATTTAAAAAGATTATTATTGAAATGTCTGAAAAGGGTAGTATGATTATTTTTTCATCACATCGTATGGAACATGTTGAATTATTTTGTAAAAAACTAGTTATTTTAGTTAAAGGAAAAACCGTTATTTCTGGTTATTTATCTGATATAAAAGAAAAATACCGCAAAAAAAATATTTTAATTAAAGGCGATGTTGATATAGATAAAATAAAACAAATAGATGGTGTTATATCTATAGAGAAAAGAGCAACTGAATTAGAAGTTAAAATAAAAGATATGAGTGTTGCTGATGATGTATTTAAAGTTGTAAGTAAAGGTAAAAATATCTCCAAATTTGAAATCGTTGAACCATCACTTAATGAAATATTTATATCTAAAGTAGGTGAAACATATGAAAAGTAAACTAAATTATTTAATAGGTATCAGTTTAAAAAGAAAAATTAAATCAAAATGGTTTGTTATTGTCAATATTATTTTAGCTATAGCGATTGTAGGTATCATTAATATTGATAGCATTATTAATTTTTTTGGTGGCGATTTTAGTCAAAAACAAAGTATTTATGTTATAGATAATACTAATGAAGCTTATGATATTTTAAATACGCAGCTAGGTAGTATTGATACTCTCTTAGAAAGTGATGAAAGTAGTTTTGAATTAAAAAAGTATGATTCTTCCGAAGAAGATGCGAAGAAACTTATTGAAGAAAATAAAAAAAATATTGTTGTGGTTTTATATAGTGATGAGGAAAATATCATGTCTGCGAAGATTATTTCGCAAAATACTATGGATATGATCAATTATCAAACTTTAGTTACGGCTATTAATAATACGAAAATTAGTTTAGCAATTCAAAAGTCTAATATCCCACTTGAAGAAATAAATAAAATATATAGTAATACTGATATCAAGCGTGAAATTTTAAATGAAGATGCATCATCTGATGATGAAAATATGCAGATGATTATGACGACCGTTTTCCCTATTATTATTCTTCCCTTTTTTATGCTCTCTATCTTTTTAGTTCAAATGATAGGTGCTGAAGTTAATGATGAGAAAACAACGAGGGGAATGGAAATTATCATTTCGAATGTATCACCAAAAACGCATTTTTTTGCTAAAGTTTTTGCAGGTAATTTCTTTGTTTTAATACAAGGTTTGTTACTTATCCTTTTTGCAGCCTTAGGTTTTTTCATACGTTATATAACAGGCGGAAATAGTATTGTAAATGGACTTGGTGCGGAAGTTGGTAATATTGTTAATTCGATTTTAAGTAGTGGTATAGGTGATAAACTAATTTATATCATTCCACTTACACTTTTACTTATGATTATGACTTTTGTAGGATATTCTTTACTTGCTGGCGTTCTTGCATCTATGACCACAAATACGGAAGATTTTCAGCATGTTCAAACTCCAATTATGATTATTTCTTTAGTTGGTTATTATTTAGCAACGATGTCTGGTGTTTTTAAAGGAGCTATTTTTATTAAAATATTATCCTATGTTCCATTTATTTCAGCTATTCTTTCACCATCATTATTAGTTCTTGGTGAAATTGGTATCGTTGATATAATTATTTCTTTAGTTATTATGTTTATAACAAATGTTTTATTTGTTAAATATGGTTTAAAAATATATAAAGCAGGTATATTGAATTATTCTTCGAAGGGACTTTGGAAAAAAATGTTAAAGGCGATGAAATCAAAATGAAAAAATGGTTAATATTGTTATTTAGTATATTATGTTTAGTAGGATGTGAAAGTAAAACGAAAACAAGCAATAGTAATTTGGTATCAAGTGATGAAGTTAAAAAAATGTTAGAGCAAAATAATGTTACGATTATTGATGTTCGAACAGCTGAAGAATATGGATCAAAACATATTAAAGGATCTATTAATATACCTGTTGATGATATAGAAAGTGAAATTAGTCAATTTGTTAGTAAAAAGGACGCTAATATAGTCGTATATTGTCAAAGTGGTAATAGAAGTAGTTTAGCTAAGGCTAAATTGAAAAGTTTGGGATATACAAAGGTATATGATTTAGGTTCTATAAATAATTGGACATATGATTTTGAATAAGTACCAGTTTGGTACTTTGACGCAAGATTGGTGGAATAGGTAGACACGTAGGCTTGAGGGGCTTATGAAGATTCTTCGTGTGAGTTCGAGTCTCATATCTTGCACCAGATTGATAATAAACTTGGGATTTCTAAGTTTGAAATAGAAAACGTACTTGCAAAAAGTACGCTTTTATGTTATGATGTATGTGTCAAGGATACCTTGCATAAAATAAAAAAAGGATACATTTGATTGAGAGAATCAGATGTTATCCCTAGAGTAGGTTGCATCTGAAATCAACAAATGTTGAAATCAGATGCTTTTGCTATTTTAGAAGTAAAATAATTACGACTAAGAATAGGAGTAATATTATAATAAATT
>CANQDH010000032.1 GCA_947591565.1 uncultured Bacilli bacterium
CTAAACATTATCTTAAAACAAGTGTCGATGTAAGTACCAATATAAATGCTATAACTTGCGGGGCAGGAGATACACCATTATGTGAAGGTTCACAAGGAAATGTAACAACCTTAAAAGCGGGTACATGGTATCAAGTAAATGATAATAAAGTAGTTGTAACCTTTAATGAACAAGGAACTATTGAAGCCTATACTTATGATGAAAGTGGTAATAAAGCCTATAAATCAGGAACAAGTAGGAAGATAGATAAAACAGGACCAACAAATATAACATCAAATGTAAGTGATATAACACCAAATAGTATAACAGTAAATGCAACATGTGCTGATATGGAGTCAGGAATAGAAAAAATAGAAATAAGTAAAGATGGCGGACAAACATATGAAGCATACAAAATGGTCGATAGTTTGTGGGAAATGGATGATTATCAACAATATCAGTTAATTTCAACAACTACCAAAAAAGATTATATATATGATAATGGAACTAAAACGGATGAGTATTTAATTTCTGTTAATGATCATATTTATAGTGGAAACAACAAACAAAATGGGATTTATTTTAATTCATCAAGATTATCTATTGGAAAAGAATATATATGGTCTATTTATTTAAAAGCAAATAAACCAATCACGTTAACTCATTTGGGACAGGAACAAGGTGGAATGTTTTTAAATAAAACGATTTCAACACAATTAAAGCGATATGATTTATCATTTGTTGCTGATAACTCTCGTGAAAATAATGCATTTGTTATATTTGGTCCTTTTGATACAAATGATTTATTATATGTACATTCCTTAACATTAAGAGAAAAGGGTGTATATAGCAAAGAAGCATCATATGAATATACCTTTAATGATTTAACAGATAGTTCATATGATATAAGAGTAAGATGCACCAATAATTTAGGACAGATGTCAGATGAAATAACTGATACAATTGATACAGTAGTATTAGATGCTAATAGTGGATATTTTGGAAATCCCGTAGAAATAGAAAGTGGACATGATAGTAGTAAAACATATACTTTAGAAAAAAATAAAACGGTTCCAGCAATATACGGAACGAAATTATCATTACAACCAAATCAACAATATATGCTTAGTTTTGATTATCAAGCATCAGGAAATAATTATTTTAGTATTGATTTTTATCCTGATGTTTTACCTGAGATTCATATGCCTGTTACAACAGAAAAACAAAGATTATACTGGCTAGTTAATAGTTCATCATCACAAATGAATGATTCGCGAATTAGATTTTTCAATGATATTGTCGTACCTAATCAATATGATATATATATTTCTAACATCCATTTATATAGTTGCGATGACTGTGAAACATTCAAACACATAAATTACATAAGAAATTCATCATATGGAGATTTACCTATTCCTAAAAAGGATGGTTATACTTTCGATGGATGGTATACCGAAAAAACAGGCGGAGTAAAAGTTGAAGCAATAGACATTTTAGACAAAACTTTCTTGTATGCACACTGGAAATAAAGTAAATTTGAAAGATATTTCATAATATCTTTTCTTTTTTGGAAAAAAATAGTATACTTATAGTAGGTGAATAGTATGTTAGGTAAAATAATTGGAATCGAAAATGGAATGGTTTTGCTGAAGTTAGAAACTGATCCTGAAAAAATGCAAAATATTGTTAATTTATATGTTATCATGGAAGACGATGATAAAAGAATTATTGGTGAGATAACGGGTTTAAATGAAAATATTGCTAAAATAAGTATGATTGGTGAAATAGTAGATGATAGATTTGTTTCAGGTATTATATCAAGTATATCTTTTGGTGCCAGAGTTCGATTGATATCTAAAGAAAAAATTAGTATTTTAATGGGTACAGATGATTATGATCCAAGAGAAAAATTATATTTAGGCGAAAGTGCTATCTATGAAGGTGTTAGAATTGCCGCTGATTTAAAGCAATTATTTAGTGGACATTTAGCTATTTTTGGTTCAACAGGAAGTGGTAAATCTTGTTCTGTTGCAAGAATGCTCCAAAATCTTTTTTACCGAAGAGAATCTATTCCATATTTAGCTAGTTTCTTTATGTTTGATGCTTATGGTGAATATCATAATGCCTTTAAAAGTTTAGGTGAAAAAATACCGGGCTTGAATTTTAAGGCCTATACTACAAATATTCACAGTAAAGATACGGAACTTCTTCGTATACCACCTTGGCTACTTAGTGTCGATGATTATGCTTTATTACTTGGGGCAACTAAAAATACCCAGCTTCCTATTATTGAAAAGGCTTTAAAATTAGTAAATGTTTTTTGCAAAGAAGGAAAAGAAACCATTAAACATAAAAATGACATTATTGCAAGAGCTATATTAGATGTTTTATCATCAGGTGGCTCACCTGCTCAAATAAGAGATCAAGTCTTTGCGATTCTCGCTCATTATTCAACCGAAGAATTAAATCTTGAAACAAAAGTTGTCCAGCCTGGATATACGAGAACTCTTAGACAATGCTTTTTAATCGATTCAACAGGAAAACTAAGAGAAATGGAACTTGTTACAGAGTTAATGCAAACATTTATCGATGATAGTTTAGAGTTATCACTACCTGATGGTTCATATAAATATACCCTTCAAGATTTGGCCAAAGCTTTTGATTTCGCGCTTATTTCTGAGGGAACACTTAATAGTAGTAAAGTATATGATGATATCAATATTTTAAAGGTTCGTATGTATTCTTTGATGAATAGTAGCCAAAGTGTTTATTTTGACTATCCACAATATATAAGTAAGGATAAATATATTCGTTCACTACTAACATCTAAGAATAATGGCAAGGCTCAAATTGTTAATTTTAATATTAACTATGTTGATGATAGACTTGCTAAAAATATTACCAAAATATATTCTAAATTGTTATTTGATTTTGCTAAAGAAAATGAATATCGTAATACATTACCATTTCATATTATTTTAGAAGAAGCTCACAGGTATGTTCAAAATGATAGTGATGTGGACATTCTTGGATATAATATTTTTGAAAGAATAACCAAAGAAGGAAGAAAATATGGTGTTTTACTTACCCTTATTTCACAAAGACCATCGGAATTATCCGAAACAGCCTTATCACAATGCGTCAATTTTCTCATCTTTAAGATGATTCATCCTATTGATGTAGAATATATTCGCAAAATGATACCAGATATCACTAATGACATTGTAAGTAAACTTCGTATATTACAGCCGGGTGTGTGCATTGGTTTTGGTTCAGCTTTTAAATTACCTGTTTTAATTAAAGTTAAAATGCCAAATCCATCACCATCAAGTGATAGCTGTGATATTACGAATATTTGGTTTGTAGATAAGTAGTTGATAAAATGCTAAGTATATATGATGTATCTTTAAAAGATTTAGAAAATTATTTTGAGCAAATAGGCGATAAAAAATATCGTGCTAGACAAGTATATGAATGGTTATATAGAAAAAGAGTTAGTTCTTTTGATGAAATGACTAATTTAAAAAAAGATTTAATTGAAAGATTAAAAAACCAGTTTTCCTTTACGGAACTAAAAATACTTACAACATTAGAAGATGAAGATGTTAAAAAGTTTTTATTCGAGTTAGAAGATGGTAAAAAAATAGAAGCTGTTTTAATGTATCATGACTATGGTAATAGTTTATGTATATCATCAGAAGTAGGATGTAACATGTCTTGTGCTTTTTGTGAAAGTGGAAGATTAAAAAAACAAAGAAATCTTTTACCAAATGAGATGGTTTTACAACTTTTAATGATTGAAAAAAACTTGAACATAAGAATTTCTCATGTTGTCTTAATGGGAATAGGCGAACCATTTGATAACTATGATAATGTTATGAAATTTATAGATATTATTAATGAACCACTTGGTATCGCTTTAGGAGCAAGGCACATAACAATTTCAACGTGCGGAATTATACCCAAAATTAAGATGTTTGCAAAGTGTGAAAGACAAGTTAATTTAGCTATCTCTCTTCATGCTTCTAATGATTCTTTGCGAAGTAAGTTAATGCCTATAAATAACGTTTACAAACTAGATGATTTAATAAAATGTATAAAAGAATATATCGAACAAACAAATAGAAGAGTTACTTTTGAATATGTAATGTTAAAAGATATAAATGATAAAGAACAAAATGCTTTGGAATTAGTTAATCTTTTAAAAGGAATGAATTGTTATGTCAATATTATACCTTATAATGAAACTAGTCATATTGAATATAAAAAAAGTTCAAAAGATACAATCGATAGGTTTTATAATATCCTTAAAAAGAATAATATTGATGTAACTATAAGAAGAGAATTTGGCTCTAAAGTTATGGCTGCTTGTGGGCAGTTACGTGCCAATTTTAAGGAGGAGTAATAATGGATCATTATTATTTAACAGATCCTGGAAAGGTAAGAGATCACAACGAAGATAGTGTCATTATTATCAATAATTATAATAATGAATATTTAATGGCGGTTGCTGATGGTATGGGAGGACATAAAAATGGTGAAATTGCTTCATCTATAGCTATTTCGCATTTAGGTAAAAATTTTAAAGAATTAGGAACGATTGGTAGTAAAGAAGAAGCTATTAACTGGCTTAAAGAAACAGTAAGCGAAGCTAATGCTTTAATATATAAATATACCGAAGAAAACCCTGAAAGTATTGGTATGGGTACAACTTTAGTTGTAGCTATCGTTACCAAAGATTATTTACTTTTCGGTAATATTGGTGATTCTTCAGGATATGTTGTTAAAGATAAAACCTTACACAAAATAACAACCGATCATACCTTAGTTAATTTATTAGTTAAAAGTGGTGAATTAACCGAAGAAGAGGCTAAAGATCATCCTCGAAAAAATGTTTTAATGAAAGCGCTAGGCGCTAATATAAATGTTGAGATGGATATTTTTAATGTCGAACCCGATGTAACAGGTGTTTTCTTATGTAGTGATGGTGTTACAAACATGTTAGATGACAATCAAATTGTGAAAGTTTTAAACGACAATTTAACTGTTCAAGAAAAAATGGAAAAACTTATTTATAAATGTAATAATCGCGGAGGAAATGATAATATTTCCGTTGCCTATTTAATAAAAGGTGGTGAAGAAAGTGATAGCTAAAGGACATATGATTAATGAAAGATACCAAATAACAAGAATGATTGGTGAAGGTGGTATGGCTAATGTATACTTAGCGTATGATACCATTCTTAACCGAGAAGTTGCTGTTAAAATATTAAGAGGCGATCTTGCTGACGATGAAAAATTTGTAAGAAGATTCCAAAGAGAAGCTATTGCTGCAAGTAGTCTTAGCCATCCTAATATTGTCGAAATGTACGATGTTGGTGAAGATGATGGAAAATATTTTATTGTTATGGAATATATCGAAGGTCGAACTTTAAAAAGTTTGATTAAAAAAAGAGGAGCCCTTACTTTACCAGAAGTTATAGATATCATGCTTCAGTTAACAAGTGGTATTGCTTGTGCTCATGAAAGTTATATTATCCATCGCGATATTAAACCACAAAATATTATGATTTTAGATGATGGTAGAGTTAAGATTACGGATTTTGGAATAGCAATGGCCCTAAATAGTAACGAACTTACACAAACTAATTCCGTTATGGGATCCGTTCATTATTTACCACCTGAACAAGCAAGTGGTAGTGGTTCAACTATCAAAAGTGATATTTATTCTCTAGGTATTTTGATGTTTGAATTACTAACAGGAAAAGTTCCTTTTAAAGGCGATAATGCTGTTGAAATTGCCATCAAACAAATGAAAGATAAGATACCTAGTGTCTGTGATATCAATCCTGAAATACCTCAGTCGATTGAAAATATTATCTTAAAGGCTTGTGCGAAAAATCCTAAAAATAGATATGATAGTGTTGCTGAAATGCATAATGATATCGCAACAGCTTTAAATCCTGAAAGAAAAGATGAACTTCGTATAACATATAGGTATCCTGAACAAGATTTAGAAGAAACAAAAGTAATGCCCAATTTAAAAAATATAGAAGAAAAAGTGGAAAAAGAAGATATGAAGAAGAAAAAAGTTAATCCATTAAATATTATTTTAATTGTATGTGGTTCCTTACTTACCATTATCGTTGCAACAATTGCGATTTTAGGAATTGTCTTAGGAAAACAGGAAGTAAAAGAATTAACTGTACCTGATGTTTCTAATTTGACAGTGGTTGAAGCTGAAAAGGTCCTTAGAGAAGCAGGATTTGAAGTTGAAACGGATGTTGAAGAAAAAAATGATAGCAAAGTGGAAGAGGGATTAGTTATATCAACGAAACCACAGGCCGGCCGAAGTGTTAAAAATAAAAATATTACTTTAGTTGTTTCCCTTGGTGCAACCGGTTTTAATCTTGAAAATTATGTTGGTCAAAACTATTATGAAATTAAAGGATTGTTAGAATCAAAAAATATCTATGTTTTAGTAGAGAAAAAAGAAATAGCTGATGATAATAAAGAAAAAGTTAAAGAAAATGTTATTTTAGACCAAAAACCTGCAGCCGGAACGCATGTTGTTGAGGGTGATACGGTAACGCTTTATATACCTGATATTGTAACAGAATATCCTGATTTTGTTGCCGAAGGTTGGTCAGCTGATGATATTCAATCATTCTGTAAAGAATATAACGTACCTGTCGTTTTAGAATATGAAGAATCAGATAAACCAGCGGGAACAGTTCTAAAGCAAAGTAGACCAAAAGGTAGTAAAGTTATTGCCAATGTAACTTTAAAAATAACTGTTGCTAAAGAGAAAAAGACCGAAGAGCCACTTGAAGACTTAATGCCAACGGAGTAGTATGCAAGGTAGAGTCATAAAAATTGTCAGTAATCAATTTACTGTCCAAAATGATGAGCATAAATATCTTTGTAGTGCAAGTGGTAATTTAAGAAAATTAAGACATTCACCAGTAGTTGGTGATTTTGTCTTATTCGATGAAAATAAAAAATTCATTCAAAGTATTCTAGAGCGAAAAAATAGTTTATTAAGACCCCCTGTTAGTAATGTCGATGTCCTCCTTATTGTAACAAGTGTATGTATACCTGATTTTTCAAGTCATTTGCTTGATAAACTTATCTGTATAGCTGAGTACAATAATATCAAGCCTGTTATATGTTTTACCAAACTAGATATGATAGATAAAGAAAAACAAAAAGATATTGAACAAATTATGGAATACTATCGTCAAATTGGTTATAAAGTTTTTTCTAACGATTCTATAGATGAACTAAAAAAAGAATTAAAGGGAAAAGTTACCGTTTTAACAGGTCAAACTGGTGCTGGTAAAAGTACTCTTTTAAATAAAATAGATCATCATTTAAATCTCAAAACAGGAGATGTATCTATTGCTTTAGGTAGAGGTAAGCATACGACAAGACATGTTGAACTTTTAGAAACATGTGGATGTTTAATAGCTGATACACCCGGGTTTTCATCACTTGATTTTTATGATATGAAAAAAGAATATATTAGAGATAATTTTACCGAATTTAATAAATATCGTGATAAGTGTAAATATAAAGATTGTATGCATATTATGGAAGATGATTGTGAAATAAAGAAAATGGTCGCAAATGGTACTATTTTAAAGAGTAGATATGAAAATTATTTAAATTTTATAAGGAGGATGTAACATGGAGTTATCGGTATCTATACTTGGAATTAAAGAGGACTTAAAAGAAAAAATTAATCTTTTAAATAAACTTAAGATTGATTATCTTCATTTAGACATTATGGATGGTAAATTTGTAAATAATGTAAATGATAATCATGATGTTTTAAAAGATGCTCTTCTTCATAACAATAAAAAAATTGATATGCATTTAATGGTTGAAGATCCTATTTATTATATAAATAAGTATAAGGATTTAAACCCAACATATGTAACTTTTCATTATGAAGTTGGTAATATTAGCCGTATAATAAAACTTTTAAAAGATAATAATATAGGTGTAGGTATATCCGTAAATCCATCTACAGATATTCTTTTACTTTTACCATATTTAAAAGATATTGATGTTGTTTTAGTTATGACCGTCAATCCTGGTTTTGGAGGACAAAAATTTATCGATATGTCTTCTAAAATAACCGAATTAAATGATATAAGAGAAAAAAATCATTATACATTTAAAATAGAAGTTGATGGTGGTATTAATAATAAGACAATAAAAAAAGTAAAGGCGGATATAGTTGCCGTTGGTAGTTATATTACCAAAAGTAGTAATTATAAAGAAAGGATTGATAAACTAAGTGAATGAAAAGTTAGAAAAATATGCTGATTTGTTATTAAAAAAAGGTGTTAACCTTAGAAAAAAACAACCTCTTTTAATATCAGCGCCTCTTTCCGCTTATGAATTTGTTCGTCTTTTAACTAAGAAAGCATACGAACTTGGTACGAAAGATATAGGCTATGATTTAACCGATGAAGATATGAAACATTCAGCGCTTAAACATTTAAGTGTTAAAGAACTTGAAAAAACTGTTTTTTTCAATAAGAAAATCTTTGATGAATATGCTAAAAAAGATGCAGCGTTTTTAATGCTTTTATCTGATGATCCGAATTTAATGAAAGATATTGATCCAGATAAAATATCGAAAACAGCTATTTTCTCTAGAACATCTAAACCTTTATATAAAGAAAGACAACTTAATAATGAAATATCATGGTGTATAGCTTGTGTTGCAACTAAGGAACGCGGAGAATTAATATTTGGACAAAATGGTCAAGAAAAATTATGGGATGCCATTTTTGATGCTTGTTTTATAAATGAACCTGATCCTCTTAAAGCATGGGATAAATTTGTTTTAGATACAAATAAAAAGACAAAAATATTAAATAAATTAAAAATCAAAGAATTACATTATACGAATAGTTTAGGTACAGATTTAAAGATTGAATTACTAGATGGTTCTATTTGGGTTGGAGCAGGTGAAAAAACTAAAAAAGGACAATTTTTTATTGCCAATATACCAACTCAAGAAGTTTTTACAACACCTAATCGACTTGGAACAAATGGAATTGTTTATAGTTCTAAACCTCTTATTTATAATGGAGCCTTTATTGAAGATTTTTATTTGAAATTTGAAAATGGTAAAGTTACTCAATATGATGCTAAAAAAGGAAAAGAGGCTCTTAAAGGTATAATTGAATCAGATGAAAATGCTTGTTATTTAGGAGAAGTTGCTTTAGTTGATTATGATTCTCCTATATCACAATCTAAAATTATTCATTATGAAACATTATACGATGAAAATGCTTCTTGTCATTTGGCACTTGGTGTAGGTTTTACAGAATGTGTTAAAAATACAGATGGCAAAAATAAGAAACAGTTACTCAAGATGGGGTTTAATTATTCTGATAATCATGTTGATTTTATGATAGGAACGAAAGATTTAAAAATTGTGGCTACTACCTTTGATGGTAAAAAAATTGAAATTTTTAAAAATGGTAATTTTGCGGGTAAAAATTAAAAATTGATAGGGAAGTTGAGTGATTTGGTAAAAAACTAAATACACTCTTTTTTTATGAAGCAAATACAAAAAAAGCCAATTAATAAAGTCATTTTGAAAAACAACCTTGTCAATGGCCTAAGATAGTTTAAATTTATAAACTATCTTTTCTTATAAAGTTTATTTTAATTTTCCCTCTTCTTTAAGTTTTAAATAATAATTTCTTAATTCTTTAAACCTTTGATAATGAACAATTT
>CANQDH010000033.1 GCA_947591565.1 uncultured Bacilli bacterium
TTTGAAGATTTTCTTAAATATTTAGATCTTGATATCGAAGATAATAACTTTTTAACTATGTCTCAGGAAAGTTTAAATAAACTAGAAAAATGTTATCAAAAAAGATTAAAAACCATCTATCAAAAATCATAATTTTGCAATATATAAAAGTTATTTTATCATAAAGGTGAATTGTGGTGAATATATGAAAAAAATAATTGTTATTGTAGGACCAACGGCTGTTGGCAAAACCGATTTAAGTATTGCTCTAGCAAAACTATTTAACGGCGAAGTTATTAATGCTGATAGTATGCAAATATATAGAGAAAATGATATTGCGACTGCGAAAATAAGACCTGATGAAATGCAAGGTATAAAGCATCATCTTTTATCTATGAAAAATTTAGATGAAGATTATACGGTCTATGATTATCAAAAAGATGCTCGAAAATGTATTGACGAAATTATCAAAAAAGGAAAAACACCTATTTTAGTAGGAGGAACGGGTTTATATATTAAAGCATCTCTTTATAACTATGATTTTAAAGAAGAAAAGAAAAAAACTAAAGATTATAGTATGTATACGAATGATGAACTATATGAGATGTTAATGAAAATCGATGCAAAAATGCCGATTCATAAGAACAATCGAAGGCGTATGGAAAGAGCCTTAGATTATTATGACAACCATCATATGTCTATTAGTTCTAAAGCAAAAAGTGATAAATTACTATATGATGCTTACTTTATTGGACTTACAACAAATCGTGATATTCTTTATAAACGTATTGATAAACGCGTAGATATGATGGTTAAAAATGGGTTAGTAGAAGAAGCAAAAAAAATGTTTGATTTAAATTTAAATTCCAAAGCTATCTTAACACCTATTGGCTATAAAGAATTATTTCCGTATTTTAAAAAAGAAAAAAATTTAGAAGAATGTATCGACACGATAAAACAAAATAGTAGGCGATATGCTAAAAGACAATATACTTTTTTTAATAATCAAATGCCTGTTAAATGGTTTGATGTTTGTTTTGATGATTTTAGTAAAACTGTAAAAGATGTAGCAGAATATATAAGGAGCGATAATAATGTTTGATATGCACTATGATTTACTTACGAAAATATATATGTGCTATAAAGAAAAGGATTTTTCATATATTGAAAAATGGATAAAAAATTATCGTCATGATAATGTTAGAGGTTTAATTGCTAATTTATGTTTTATGAGTAAAGAAGAAATGATTGAGCAGTATCATCCAAAATATTATGACGAAAATGTACCTGTTGTCAAAATGTTTGAAGTAGCTACCTCTTACTTGCATAAATATTGTGGGGATGATATTAATATATTAACTTCTATTGAAGGCTGTGATTATTTAGAGGTAGATGATTTAGAAACTTTAAAAAAATTAGGTTTAAATGCGATTGTACCTGTTTGGAATAATAAAAGTAGGTATGGCTCAGGAAATAGAAGCGATATGGGACTTACCTTAGAAGGTGAAAAATTAATTCACAAGGCTATTAAGCTTAATTTAGGTATTGATTTATCCCATGCTAATGAAAAAACATTTGATGATATTATTAATATTGTTATAAAATATCGACATAATGGTCTTTATCCTATCATATATGCATCCCACTCTAATGCAAGGCTTCTTAGTGATATACCTAGAAACTTAACTGACGAACAAATCAAAAAATTAGGAATGGTTGATGGCATTATTGGGGTTATGAGTAATTGTAACTTTGTATATAAAGACTCTTTAAAAGAAAAACAAAGATTAAAAGGTACAGAATATACAAGGTATGTATCATCACTTAAAGATGTGTATATTCATCATATTAAACATATAGAAAAGTTAATTGGCATAGATAAAGTTGCCGTTAGTACCGACGATATGCATTTTTGTGAATCGATTTTAGATTATCGAGATACAGCTATATATGCTTATGAAACCATTAGTAATGATTTAAGAGAAACATTAAGTAAATATTACGATAAGCGCGATATAGATAAAATCATGTATGACAATGCCTTTCATCTATATAATAAATTAAAAGAATCATATGAAAAAGGATGCAAATAAAATGAATGAACCATTTACTAGAGATAAATTAAATAAAAATAAACTAATGGAAATAATAAACATAGTTAAAAATGATAGTGTGCCACTAGATGATGAACAAATAAATTTAGTTAATGAATATTTATTTTCATATCCTAAAATAAAAGATTTTGATATTATTTTAGTTTTAGGAGGAAAACGCGCACATAGGGCATACACAGGAATAAAATTAGCCTTAAGATATGATAAAAAAATTGTGTTCTCAGGAGGTACTTATAATAACCAATTTAAAACAACCGAAGCTCTTTATTATCAACAATTAGCTTTAAATCATGGTCTTAATCCTAAGCAGATACTAATGGAAAATGATTCAACAAATACTTATGAAAACTTTTTATATAGTCTTGATATAATTCAAAAAATAATAAATAAAGAAAACATAAATATTTTGGTTGTTTCTGATTCTATGCATTTACGAAGAGCCATTTTTGTTGGAAATAACGTTATTAAGCAAAACAAATATATGATGAAATTAATACCATTTCCTAGTGATAATACCAAAAGTAATAAAGAAAACTGGATGAAATATCAATTATCTAGGGAAAGGATTGCCACAGAAATGGAGAAGATTATTAAATGTATGTATACTGATGAACTAAATGATAAATTTCAAAAGTTAGATGGTAAAATGCATGAACTTTTAGAAGAAAAAGTTTTTCCCGGTGCTACATATGCTATTGTTAATTCTGATTTTTCTCTTATGGGTGTATGTGGAAATAGGTCATTAATGCCCTTAGAAACTAATTCTTTAGATACATTATATGACATGGCTTCCCTTACGAAAGTCATTGTTACAACTACCATTACTTTACGTGCAGTGCAGGAAGGTAAAATAAAATTAGATGATAAAATAGGCAAGTATTTAAATAATTATGCTTTTGATTTTACAATTGAAGATTTGCTTTTACATCAATCTGGCTTAAAACCTGATCTTGATAATCAGCATATGAACTCTAACGAAGATTTTAAAAAAGCCCTTCAAAACATTAAATTAGATTATGAACCAAGAAGTAAATGTGTTTATTCTTGCACCGGGTTTATATTACTTGGTATGATACTTGAAAAAGTATATCATAAATCACTTGATGAGATTGCAGCTTTAGAAGTATTTATGCCTCTTGGAATGAAAAGGGCAACCTTTAAGCCAGATATAACTAAAGCAGCTCCAACTGAACTCACTGTAAATAGAGGCTTAGTTAGAGGAAAAGTTCATGATGAAAGTGCTTATTATAGCGAAAAACCACTTGGAAATGTCGGGCTATTTTGTGATATAAATGATACATCAAAATTTGTCCAAATGATTTTAAATGATGGGCAAATAAAAAATAGTACCTATTTAGAAAAGAAATATATCGATATGTTGTTTGAACTAAGAGTTAGAGATTTAGATGGTTATGGTCGTAGTCTTGGATGGCTCACCGGCCAAAATAATATAACAGGAAATAAGGTTAGTGATACAACGATTTCACATACAGGTTTTACAGGTACAAGCATTGTTATCGATAGAGAAAATAATTTAGGTATCATTATTTTATCTAATAGAGTACATCCTACAAGGGATAATAGATTATTAATTTCAAAAAGAAAAGACATTATAGATAGTGTATATGAAAAAATTAATATAAAAAGAAAATAGATTAGGGGATTTTTTAATGAATTTTAATTATGAAGAAAATGAAAAAATAATGCTTGAATTTATCGAAGATTGCAGAAGGCAAATAAAGGATAAATTTTTTAGTGAAGATAAAATAACCAATGAAGAAATAAGAAAGCACCGTGAAGAAATGATTGATATTAAATTAAATCATACAATGCGCGTCGCTGAAGATGTTGCTAAAATGTCCATGAAAATGAATCTTAATATTGACTTTACCAAAATTGTGAAAGTATCTGCTTTACTTCACGATATTGCAAGATTTAACCAAGCCGTATGGGCTGATAGTTTTAATGACCGAAACTGCGCTCAATTTAATGGTATGATGCATGCTGAATATGGGTATCATCTCTTATATGTAAATAATAAATTTAAGGATTTTCAAATCCCTAAAAATTACCAATTCGCGATATCACAAGCGGTTAAGTATCATCAGCAAAAATCTTTAAGTGGCGATCTTAGCATCCATTTTGAAAACAAAAAGGAATTAAATCCTGAAGTTTTAACAGGTTATGAAACACTAAATAATAGTGAAAAAATTATTGTAGCAACGCTTGTACAAATGGTTAGAGATGTCGATATGTTAGATATTTTATATCAACATTTAACGAACGAATTTCCAGTTATTAGACCATTCGTTACTTATGATGTTTGTCATGACCATTTATCACAAATAAGTAAACATTTTGGTATCAGTGAAGCTGAAATTATGGCTTATAACAAGTTAGATAATGACGATATAAGCAATATGGAAACTATTAAAATACCAACCATTCATATGGATAAATCTAAACTTGCTGTTCCTCAAGATATCAGGGATGCCTTTTTACATAATATTGATTTAGATTTAGTTACGCTTCAAAAGAGAAGAGACTGGACCTTTATTACAGGTATGTGGTGGCGATTAATTCATTTTATCAATAATATTAATTTTACATCTAACTTAGAACTTGTGAAAGAAAAAGAATTACTTGATAAAATATATGAAATGTACCCTGATGAATATAAACCATTAGTTGAAGATATATTTACCTTTACGAAAGAAGTTGTTATTAACGCATCCTTAAAAATAAATCAAGGAAGCGAATTCATAAAAGAAAATACAGGTGAATTAATAAGTGAAAAGACGAAAAAAAAGGGATACTAACTATGAATAGTATCTCTTTTTGCTTTTTTAATATCCATTATAACGGGTAAAATGATAGGTTTTCTTCCTGTTTCTTCATATATAAAGCTAGATAGTTGTGAAACAATTTCTAATTTTATATCTGCATAATTAATTTGTCCATTTAGTTTTGATATAATTGCTTTTTTGCTTATTTCCTCTAATTTTTTTAATAATTCTTCATTTTCATTAACTAAGACAAATCCTCTTGTTGTAATATTTGGTTTAATTAGTAATTGTTTATTTGCCATATCGATATTGGCAATGACAACGACGATACCATCACTAGCCATAATTTTACGGTCTTTTATAACCTCTCTACCAATATCTCCAATGCGGTTTCCATCAATATATATATCACTTGCTTGGACTTTTCCATCTCTTGTTACAACACCTTTATTAATAGATAGAACATCACCATTTTCAAGAACAAAGGTATTTTCTCTAGGAATACCACAATCAGTTGCGACATCAGCATGACTTTTAAGCATCCTATATTCACCATGAAAAGGCATAAAGTATTTTGGATTTATTAAACGTATCATTAATTTTAATTCTTCTTTATTACCATGACCTGATGTATGAATATCGGATAAAGATGTATTCGTATAAACTTCCACACCTTGCAAACATAACTTATTAATAGTTTTAGAAATACTTAAAGCATTTCCTGGAATAGCTGATGATGAAAATATAACAATATCATCTGTTTCTAACTTAATTTGTTTATGATTTCCGTCAGCAATTCGCGTTAAGGCTGCAAGAGGTTCACCTTGACTTCCTGTACATAAAATACATACCTTACTAGAATCAAGTTTCTTAGCATCTTCAGGTGTAATAAAAATTTCTTTATTTTTAATATATCCACCTTGAATAGAAATTTCAATATTGGTTTCCATACTTCTTCCAAAGGTAACAATTTTTCGTCCATTTCTTTTACAAGTGTCTACAATATGCTTAAGTCTATATATGTTGGATGCAAATGTAGCGATAATAATTCGTCCTTTATGTTTCGCAAATATTTCAGATAAGGCTTCATCAACTTTTGATTCACTTATCGAAAAACCATCATTAAGGGCATTGGTACTATCACTTAATAAAAGGGTTACACCACGTGAGCCAATTTCAGCCATTTTGTGTAAATTAGCCATAGGTCCAATAGGTGTTAAATCAAATTTAAAATCGCCGGTTGTAACAATAATACCATCTGGTGTTGTAACACATATACCATGCGAATCAGGTATAGAGTGCGTTGTTCTAAAAAATTCAACCTGAATATTTTTAAATTTTACCTTCGTATTTTCTGTATAAACCATTAATCCTTTATAATTGATATTTCGCTCTTCAAGTTTTTTTCTAATTAGACCAACAGCTTGATTTGGTGCGTAAATATAAGGAATATTAACCGTTTGTAGTAAAAAAGGAATACCCCCAATATGGTCTTCATGACCATGTGTTATAAATAAAGCCTTTATTTTCTTTTCATTTTGTTTTAAAAAAGTAAAATCAGGTATAACATAATCGACACCTACTAATTCCGTACCAGGGAAAGTAATTCCTGCATCCGTTATAATTAATTCATCATTATGCATTATACAATACATATTTTTGCCGACTTCCCCAAGTCCGCCTAAAGCAAAGACTTTGGTTCCATCATTTTTTAAAAATTTCAAGATTATCTCCTTTCTCATAAGTAAATAAGCAACGAAAATATTATAACTTATTTTTTTTTATTTGTCTAGTGCCATAATTTGTGATATACTACTAACCTGGGGGATGAAGTAGATGGATGATGTTGTAAGTAATATATTATCACTTGATCATATAAATCGTTTAAAGAAACTTCAAAATATAGATATCAAAAAACAAATTTTTGAACTTCCGAATCACTATGCTTTTAAAGAATTAATTGAAAATTTAAGTGATGAAGAATTAAAACTTTTTTTTGATGATGATGCGATAAAATTATTAATAGATGACCAAAATATTGCTGATAAAATAAATCGTCTTATACGTTTAGATAGTAACATAAAAAATACTATTCTAGATCATCAAGAAATAATTAAAATGATGGTTGATAATAATAGCTTATCTTATTTAATTGGCAATTTATCTGGTGATATCAATTATCACATTTTATGTTATATCATCGAACATAAAAGGGAAGAGTTGCTACTATGTTTTAACGAAAAAGAGTTGATAAATCTTTTAAAAAATCACAACATTTGGGATTTAATTATTAAATCTAAAAATTTAGGTACTAGTATTATTTATTTTCCGATTGTTACTGTAAATAATTTATTATATGAAAATTATTATCAAAATATTTTTTTAGACTTAAGTATTGATAATATTAGTAAATTATTATTAAGAGGTTTAAAACTACCAAATGATATCATAAGTGATTTAAGATTTCAAGATAAATATTTAAGTATAGAAGACTGTGATAAATATAGACTATATGTTAATATTTTACTGCAAAATAACTATGATGCTTATATTACGATAGATGCTAAAAGAAAGATGACTTATGATAAACGAATGCGTGATTTTAATGGTCATATGTTTAAAGACTATGAAGATTTAATTCAAAAAGCTAATAATGAGCCACTTTATACCTGTGTAAAAGATGTTACCTTTTTATCTAATTTACTTAAATATCCAAATGATTTACCTTCCTTTTTAGCGTATTTTACGAAAAAACAACTTACACCAATGTTAATTGATAGATATTTTGGTGATTGTAGTTTTAATGTTCTTTGCAATTTAAAATCCATTATTGACTTTAATAAATCCCTACCACATAATATTGTACCTAGAAAACGTCTTAATTTATATGAAAAAATTCTTTCTTTTTCTTATTTTGATGTCAAAACACAAAAACAAATATATAAATCTATTCCTCATAATATGGAAAGTTTATTTTATGATGATTTTCGAAGTTGTCAAGATTATGCTTATAACCTTATAAATGCAAAAATATCTTCAGTAGGTTCTATTTGTAAAAAAGAAAATGGCACTAAAATATATGAATTAAAGGGCGAACCATTCTTTCTTGCTGTCCATTGTACAGATATTTCGAAAAAATATTATGATAGTGATGTCTTATGGAGAGATGATACTAAAGAAAAAACGATATCTATATCTTTAATTGGTGATTCTTTTCTTGGAACATATAAAAATCCTAGACAAATAATTACGTTTGGTTTTAAATATTTAAATCCAGATAATATTTTACATATGTACCATACAGATTCTTTTTCTGAACATGAACGTTCATCGAAAAGAGTAAATGAGATATATACACCAGAAAATTTATTAAAAGAAACAGATGGTTATAATGAAATTCTCCTAAGTACCGATAATCTTAACCTAAAACCAGACTATCTTATATGTTACGATGATATAACAGAGGTAGATATGCATATTGCAAACCGCTTAAACATACCTATCGTAATTATTTATACGAGTTGTTATCAAAAATTATCAAGAAAGACTATAAGTATCAAAAATCTCAATTATGTAAGAACTGTTTATGATTTACCTAAAACTAGTTTATATTAGGACTAGTTTTTTTTAAAAATTTATTGTAAAATAATAATGGTGAAGAATATGGGACTATTTGATAAGTTCAAAAAAATTTTTTCTTCTAAAGAGGAAAAACAAGATGTCGAAGCATTTGAAAAAGGATTAGAAAAAACAAGAGAAAATATGTCATCAAAACTTAATATGTTAAGTAAAAAACATAAAAAATTAGATGAAGCGTATTTTGAAGATTTAGAAGAAATACTGATTGAAGCTGATATTGGTGTAAATACGGTTTTTAATCTTCTTGATAAATTAAGAAAAAGAGTTAAAGATGAAAATATCATAGATATAAACGATTTAAAAGAAATTATCGTTGATGAAATGTTTATTATCTATGTCAATAATGAAGTTATCGTCAATAAAATAAATTATTCGAAGAATGAAAATCCTACGGTTATTTTATTTGTAGGTGTTAATGGTGTTGGTAAAACAACATCGATAGGAAAACTTGCTTATAAATTAAAACAGGAAGGTAAAAAAGTTCTTTTAGTAGCAGGTGATACCTTTAGAGCAGGCGCTACCGAACAATTACTTGAATGGGGACAAAAAGTAGATGTACCTGTTATATATAAAGAGGGAGCAGATCCAGCAAGTAT
>CANQDH010000034.1 GCA_947591565.1 uncultured Bacilli bacterium
GGAACCTCATATCCTTTTATGCGATATACTTTTCCTTTATTTGTAAAGAACAATAAATAATCATGTGTTGTCATTGATACTAAATATTGGACAAAGTCTTCTTCATTCGTAGACATTCCTTTAACACCTACTCCACCTCTTTTTTGAGTTTTGTAAGTTTCACTTAGTACACGTTTGATATATCCTTTATCAGTTAAAGTAACAATAATTTTTTCTTCTGGTATCAAAGATTCATCTTCTATATTGTCAATAGATGTCATATCAATACTTGTCTTTCTTTCATCTGCATATTTGTTTTTAATATCAAGTAATTCATCTTTAATAATACCTAATATTCTTTCATTAGATGCAAGTATTGCTTTATAATCAGCAATTTTTTCTAATAAATCTTTTAATTCTTCTTCAATTTTACTACGTTCTAGACCTGTTAAACGACGTAATTTTAATTCAAGAATAGCTTCAGCTTGAATCTCAGTTAAAGCAAAATTAGTCATTAATTGTTCTTTAGCAATTATATCAGTTTCAGATTCTCTAATTATTTTTATAACAGCATCTAGATTATCTAAAGCAATTTTATAACCTTCTAAGATGTGAACTCTTTTTTCTGCTTTATCAAGATCAAATTTTGTTCTTCTAATTATTATTTCTTTTTGATAATCTATATATTTAGAAATAATATCTTTTAAACCAAGTGTTCGTGGTGTTCCATTATCAAGCATTAAGAAAATAATACCATATGATATTTGAAATTGTGTATGCTTATATAAATTATTAAGAACAACTTGTGCATTAGCATCCTTTTTTAATGTAATAGTTATTTTTATTCCATCTTTTAAATCTGTATGATAATCGGCAATTCCATCAATTGTTTTATTGTGAACTAATTCAGCAACTTTATTTTTTAATTCAGATGTATTTACACCATATGGTACTTCATCGACAATAATATATTGTTTACCATTATTTTCTTCAATTCGTGCTCTACTACGAATAGTTATGGTCCCTCTTCCTGTTTCGTAAGCTCTTCTTATACCACTATTTCCAAGAATTATACCACCAGTTGGAAAATCAGGACCCTTAATATGTTCCATAAGTCCGTAAACATCTATTTCAGGATTGTCAATATAAGCAATACATCCATCAACAATTTCACCTAAATTATGAGGTGGTATATTTGTAGCCATACCAACAGCAATACCCATTGTTCCATTAACAAGGATGTTTGGAAATCTAGAAGGTAATACTTCCGGCTCTACTTCTGATTCATCAAAATTTGGTACAAAATTAACAGTATTTTTATTAATATCTCTAAGTAATTCAAGAGAAATTTTGGAAAGTCTAGATTCGGTATAACGCATAGCTGCTGCTCCGTAACCTTCGATATTTCCAAAGTTACCATGACCATCAACTAACATATAACGATAACTAAAATCTTGAGCCATTCTAACCATGGCTTCATATATACTTGAATCACCATGTGGGTGATATTTTCCCATTACATCTCCGACAATTCTAGCACTTTTTTTATGAGGTTTATCAGGAGTATATCCAGACTCATACATCGAATATAAAATTCTACGGTGAACAGGTTTTAAACCATCTCTTAAATCTGGTAAGGCTCTTGAAACAATAACACTCATGGAATATTCAAGAAATGACGTTTTTACTTCTTCAACAATATTATTTTTTTCTAATCTATCTCTACTATGATCCATTTTTTTCACCTCCTAAATATCCAAATTTTCGGCATATTTAGCATTTTCTTCAATAAATTCGCGTCTTGGTTCAACTTCTTCACCCATTAATTTAGAAAATACTTCATCAGCTGCCATAACATCTTCAACAGTTATTTTTCTTAAAATTCGTTTATTAATATCCATAGTTGTTTCATTTAATTCTTCAGCATCCATTTCTCCTAGACCTTTCATACGCGTAATTTCATATTTAGTATTAGGAGAAAGTGATGCAAGATATTCATCTCTTTCTTGAGGATTAAGAACATATTTAATAACTTTACCATGTTTTATACAGAATAATGGTGGCTGAGCAGCATAAACATGTCCGGCTTCAACAATTGGTCTAAAGAATCGATAAAATAAAGTAAGTAATAAAACTCTAATATGTGATCCATCGACATCGGCATCGGTCATTATTATTATTTTATGATATCTTAATTTATCAAGATTAAATTCTTCACCAATACCTGTGCCAAAAGCCGTTATAATTGATCTAATTTCTTCATTAGATAATGCCCTATCAAGTCTTGCTTTTTCAACATTTAAAATTTTTCCCCTAAGTGGCAAAATAGCTTGTGTCATGGAATCTCTACCTTTAATAGCGGATCCACCTGCTGAATCTCCTTCGACTAAAAATATCTCACATACACTTGGATCTTTATCTTTACAATCAACTAATTTTCCGCCAAAACTAACAACATCTAAATCGCCTTTGCGACGCGTTAATTCACGGGCTTTTTTGGCTGCAACTCTTGCTCGTGCAGCCGTCATCGTTTTTTCGACAATAATTCGAGCGGAATCAGGATTTTCAAGTAAAAATCTTTCAAATCCTTCAGAAAAAACATTATCCGCAAGTTTTCTTACTTCAGAATTTCCAAGGCGACCTTTCGTTTGACCTTCAAATTGAGGATTAGGGTGTTTACAAGATATAATCATTGTTAATCCTTCTTTAACATCATCACCAGTTAAAGAATCATCTTTTTCTTTTAATAAGTTAGCCTTTCTTGCATAATTATTAATAATTCTCGTAAGGGCTCTTCTAACACCTTCTTCATGAGTTCCACCATCATGCGTATTAATGTTATTAACAAAGGAATATATATTATCTGTATACCCTGAATTATATTGCATCGCAACTTCGAACATAACGCCTTCTTCTTCACCTGATAAATGAATAATATTATCATGAATTGGTGTTTTATTTTGATTTAAAAAGCGAACATATTCACTTATACCACCTTCATAATGAAAAGTATCACCTGTCGTATCAACATTATCACGATCATCTCTTAGTGTTAATTTTAAACCTTTATTTAAAAAAGCCAATTCTCTAGTTCTCACCTTTAAGGTTTCATAATCATAAATATCTGTGTCAAAAATTTTACTATCTGGTTTAAATGTTACCGTTGTTCCTGTTCTTTCGATGTTGCAATCACCTATAATTGTAAGTGGTTGCTCAACTTTTCCACCATTTACAAATTTAGCCTCGTAAATTTTCCCATTTTTATATACGGTTACAGTTACAAATGTAGATAAAGCATTAACAACACTCGCTCCTACTCCATGTAATCCACCTGATACTTTGTATCCACCACCGCCAAATTTTCCTCCAGCATGTAATACTGTATAAACAGTTTCAACAGTTGAAATACCTGTTTTTGGATGTTTTTCAACTGGAATTCCACGACCATTATCTTTAACAGTTATAGAATTATCTTTATTTATTATTATTTCAATAGCGTTACAATAACCAGCAAGGGCCTCATCAATACTATTATCAACAATTTCCCATACCAAGTGGTGTAAACCTTTTACATCGGTTGTTCCAATATACATACCTGGTCTTTTTCTAACAGCTTCAAGTCCTTCGAGCACTTGAATATCGGATGCATCATAATGTTCTTCTCTATTTTCCATAATTTTCCTCCATTACTTTTTTAACCATTCCATTTTCAATTTCAAATAATTTAGCCTTACATAATATTTCTTTTTTTATATTTTTTAAATCGGTTGTCGTTATAATGACCTGCATACCATCATTTATATAATTTAAAAAAAGATTTTTTTTCATATCATCAAGTTCACTAAAAACATCATCTAATAAAAGAATTGGTTTATCTTTCTTCATTTGTTCAAAAATATTAATTTCCGATAATTTAAAAGTTAAAATAGCCATTCTTTGCTGGCCTTGTGATCCTGTTTCTTTTAAATTATTATTATCAAGATAAAATTCATAATCATCTTTATGAGGTCCAATCATCGTCATACCATATTTTACTTCATCATCATATATTTTTTTAAATTCATTTAATAAAAGGTCTTTATCATCGATTTCGTTATTTGGTTTATAAACTATTTTAAAGTGTTCATATTTGCTTATTTTTTTATATATTTGTTCACAATAACTATTTAAATTATCAAAAAATTCTTTTATTATTTTATATATTTTAATAGCCCTTTCAATAAAATAACTTGTTAAAATATTAAAATAACTTAAATCAATATTGATACCTAATTTCATTTTTTTTAAACAATCATTTCGCATTTTTAATAGTTTATTATAATCACTAATTAAAATAACGTAATCTTTATAAAGCTGACATAATTCAATATTTAAATATCTTCTTCTATCACCTGGACTACCTTTAATTAAATTTAAATCTTCGGGATAAAAGATAAGAATATTTGCTTCATTTATATAATCGTTTATTTTTTTTATATCATTATTATTTTTTTGCAAATGTTTTCCTTTGTCATCAATAACAAGATTTAAAACATTATCAAGTTTACCATTTTCAAAATAACCGATTAATTTAGTAAAGCTTTCATTTTTTTTTATTAAATTATTACCTGAATTTAAACGATGCGATTTTGTAAGTAAAAGAGTATATATAGCTTCCAATATATTTGTTTTTCCTTGGGCGTTTTGGCCATAAATAATATTTATTTTTTTCGAAAATTGGATATTTAATTTATCATAATTTCGAAAATTGTATAATTCTAGATTTTTTATTATCATTTTTCTATTTTTATGGTATTTTTCGAATAATTGTCATCATATATATCTCTCCTCATACATATATATTATATCATAAAAAACACTATTAAAGTAAAAAAAAAGGATATTTTCCTTTTTTTTATGATTAAAATTCATAATTTTTTCGTTTTCGAAGAATAGAATCTAATCTTGTTGCTCTAAGTATTTGATTTTCTAAACTTTCATAAGACATATTTAGTTCTAAATGATAGTTATTAACAAATTTTAAAATTGATTTACAACCTTTCTTTTTATAATCATCAATTTTATTTAAAGATATCCAGTTACAATCATAATTTCTTGGTGAAGAGGTTGGAAAAAAGATAATATTTTTTGATTCTTCAACAATAATTGGTGATTTATTAGATATACCTGTTAATCTTTTTGTTCCTTCAAATCGACCTTCATAAGAACTACCAAAATATTTACAACTATTGTCGATAATTTTCATACTTGATTCTTCGACAAAAAACTCTCTTTCAACTTCAATTATTTTGCAGAGTTTTTTTTCTATAGCTAGTATAGCTATAGTAGATGGATTAATTTCATATTCTTGTTTCATATTTATTCCCCCTATATATAAAATACTTCCAAAAATGAAATTATCTTTCTTATATCATTAATTTTTGTCTAATTTTAGCACATTTTGTAAAATATTTAAAAAAAATATCTTTTTTTAGATATTTTTAAGCTATTCTAATTGGAACAATTAATTCAGTTAAATCCTGATTGTCATTACTTTTAATAATAATTGGCTTTAATTCACCATTAAAACATAATGTTACATTTCCCGTTCCAAAAGCTTTTAACGCTTCCATCATAAATTTGGAACTAAAAGATATTTTTATCTTTTCATCACCTTTTTTAGTTGCTGATATATATTCTTCACCATTTCCTATTTCTGGTGTATTAGAATAAACTTTTAATTTATTATCAAATACTTCGATATTGACCGTATTTTTTTCATCTAAATTTGTAAATAAAGAAGCTCTATCTAAAGCATTATAAAATTCATTGATATCAACATCTACTTCTAATAAATAACTTTCAGGTATTAATTTAGAAATATCTGGATAACTACCATTAATTAATGTTGTCATCATTAAAATATTATCAAATTCAAAGATAACTTTATTATTAAAGATATGCATATTAACTTTATTTTCATCATCATTTATCATTTTGACAAGTTCATTTAAATTTTTCGTAGGAATAATAATATTAACATTATTTTCAAGACTAACATCTAATTTGACTATTTTTTTAGATAAACGATATGAATCAGTAGCATTACATTCTAAAACATCATTATTTATTTTAAAATTTATACCTGTTAAAACGGGTCTTGACTCTTGGTTTGATGAGGCAAATGAAGTTTGTGTAATTATGTTCTTTAATATTTTTTTATCAAGTGGAATAGGATTTTTACTTAAGTCTAAGTTTAAATTTGGAAATTCATTAACATTATTACAGTTTAATGTAACACTTGAACTATTTTGTTCATCATCATTTCTATATATATATACTTTTGAATCTAAAACTTCTTCGATAGTTATAATATCATTTGGCATTTTTCTGATTATTTCATATATATATCTTCCTGAAATAACAATGGATCCTAATTCATCTATACTTTCTAAATTTTTTTTATCAATAAATGTTTTGATACCTATTTCATTATCAGTACTAAAAAGATATAATCCATCATCTGTTAAATCAAATTTGATACATCCTAAAATTGGTATTAAATTTTTTGTTGATATTCCTTTTATAACATTATTTAAATTTTCCATTAAAATAGATTGTTTAATTCTTAATTTCATATTCTTCTCCTTTTTGATAATTTATTATTATTATTGTTGTGGAAAAAGTGGATAAATGGTCTTTTGTGTTTTATTTCAAAGGCTATATTCCTTTTTTTAACTTGTGAAATAAGGTGTAAAAAAATAACTTTTCCACTTATTTTATTTGACTTATGATTTTTTTGATAATTAAATCTAAATTATTATCTTTTTTTATCTCTTTTTCAATTTTATCAACTGAATGCATAACCGTCGTATGATCTTTTCCTCCAAATTCCATACCTATTTTTGGAAAAGATTCTTCACATACAACTCTACAAATATACATAGCAATTTGTCTTGGAACACTAATATTAGATGTTCTTCTTTTACTTTTTAAATCATCGACAGTTATATTATAGGTATCAGCAACTAATTGTTGTACTAAATCAATTTTGTTTTTGGATATAACTGTTTTGACAAAATAATCTTTTAAGGCTTCTATAGCTATATCTAAAGTTATTTTTTGACAGTTCATAATCGTTGAATAAGCAACGACTCTCGTAATAGCTCCCTCTAATTTTCGAATATTTGATGTACAATTACTTGCTATATATTCTTTAACATCCGTAGGAAATTCTTTTACCATTTCATTTCCTTCAATTTTTTTATCGATAATATTCATTCTTAAATCAAAATCAGGCGGAGAAACTTGGGCTTGAAGTCCCCAACTAAATCTTGTTTGTAGCCTTTCTTCTAAGGCTTTTAAATCATCAGGTGAACGATCCGATGTAATAATAATTTGTTTATGATTTGTATAAAGTTCATTAAAAGTATTAAAAAATTCTTGCTGAGCTTTAGCAGCTATTTGTAAATACTGAATATCATCGATCATTAAAACATCGATATTGCGGTATTTGGCTTTAAAATATTTTACATCATTAAAGTTATCAGAATCTTTATTTTTTCTATATAAATCGATAAAATCATTTACAAATTGTTCGCTTGTAACATATAATACTTTCTTTTTGGAATTTTTCATAATATAGTTACCAATAGAGTGCATTAAATGTGTTTTACCTAGCCCACTTTTTCCATATATAAATAAAGGATTGTACATATCACCTGGTTTTTCCGCAACTGAAAGAGCAACCGCATGAGCAAATTTATTACTCTCACCTACGATAAAGTTTTCAAAAGTGTAATCAGGATTTAAATTATTAACATTATAATCGATAGCTGGAACACCAACATTATCTGTATTTATTTCAATATTTTTCTTTATTTCTTCTTCAACATAATATTCAAAATTAAAATTTGAGCCTGTAACTTCCGAAAATTTTTCTACAATTAAATCATTATAATTTTCTTTTAAATGTTTTTTATGAATATGCATAGGAACAATAACTTTAGCTGTTTTTTTATCTAGTTCATAAAGTTTTGTTTCTTCAAACCATGTTTCATAAAGCATTGGTGCTATATTATTTTTGATTTTTTCTAAAAAAGAATCCCATATACTATTTAAATCCAAACATACCACCACCTTAAATCTAACATTATTTTACATTATTTTTACGTAAAATACAAATAAATTTCAAAAAAACACAAAAAAATGTGGATAATTATTTAAAAAAATCAAAAACAAATATTTTCCACAACAAAAAATATAAATAAAAATCAAAATAAACAAGATTATCCACAATTATTGTGGATAATTAATATACATGTGAATTAATTCAAAAAACTTTTCCACATATATTGTTGAAAAATATTAAAAAAGAGATAAAATAAAGTTTAAAAGCTGTTGAAAAATAATTGCATTTTGAAAATGAATATGTTAGTATAAAGATGAAAGTTCAAATGCATATAATTTATTGTATATAAAGTAAAGGAGTAGGTTGTATGATAAAATTAAAAAATTATAGACAATATAAAGATAAAGTTTTAAATTTTGTTCATAATCAAACTTTTAAAGATATATTAAAAGAAATATTTGACTATTTATATCCAAATATTTTTGATGATAAATCAATACTTAAAAAAAGTGGTCTTTTTATTAACGAAGGTGAAACTCTTGAAATAAATAATGTCTTTATCCAGTTTCTTGGAAATAAAACTGAATATAAAATTAATGATAAATCATATGTGAAAAAAGGTATTTATGTATCTAAAGGTAATCTTATAGAAATAAAATATATAGATGAAATAATGATATCAAAAAATTTAATAATTAAAAAAAATATAGTTGAATCTTATAAGCAAGAAAAAAGACAGGGTTTCGATGTTAAATATTATAAACAAATAGAAAAGGAAGAACAAGAAATAACGGAAAGTGAGTATAATGAATATCTATCTCATATTATATTACAAGATAGTTTGATAAAAAAGTTAGAGAAAGTAAAGAATTCACCTAAAAAAATAAATAAATAAT